>JAZQPN010000478.1:0-37542 GCA_045628585.1 Bacteroidales bacterium
GCCAAGCGTTGCTTGAGGTATCCACCCAACGGTCGACACCCGTTTCCGAATCGCGGAATTTCACCAGACCCACCTTCGGGATGTCCATCTCACGACGGTCGGTGATACGCAAGGCGACGAGGTCGTGCTTGTTGGCGGCAATCTGCATTTCCTTTTCAAAACTCTTAGTGGTCATGAAGTCGGAAATGAGGAAAGCCGTAGTGCGACGCTTGATGGCACTGGTGAGGAAACGCAAGCCTTCGCCAATGTCAGTACCTCTTTCAGTCGGCTGGAAATCAACAATTTCACGGATAATGCGCAAGATATGCGAACTACCCTTCTTGGGCGGAATGAATTTCTCGATCTTACTGCTGAAGAAAATCACGCCCACCTTATCGTTGTTCTGAATGGCTGAAAAAGCAAGCACGGCGGCCAACTCTGCCGTCAAGTCGCGTTTCGACTGCGACAGGGAACCGAAATCGTTTGAGCCGGAGACGTCGATGAGCAGCATGACCGTCATCTCGCGCTCTTCCTCAAATATCTTGACGAAAGGACGGTTGAAACGTGCCGTGACATTCCAGTCGATATTGCGGATGTCGTCGCCGAACTCATATTCACGCACCTCGCTGAAAGTCATACCACGGCCCTTGAAGGCACTATGGTACTGACCCGAGAAGATGTGGTTCGACAGCCCTCGCGTCTTGATTTCGATTTTCCTTACCTTTTTAAATATGTCGTTTGTTTCCATTTTTTGATAGAGCGTTGATTGGTTATCGGTTGCTGAGCTTGTCGAAGCAACAGTGTACTGCTATTTTGACAAGTTCAAAAAGCAAATCTGTAATCTATCGGTCGCCCTTTCGACAAGCTCAAGGAGCGTTTCTACCATATTTGCTAAGATTTGCAATTCAACCATTACAAAATCTCATTATTCCATCAATCAGTATCTTAAACCAATTTTCGCAAACTGAAAACCAAAAAGAATTACGGAACCTCAATCGTATTCAGAATTTCGTTGATGATTTCTTCGGTGGTGACGTTCTCGGCTTCAGCTTCGTAGGTCAGGCCGATACGATGGCGCAATACGTCAGGAGCCACAGCACGGATGTCTTCAGGGATGACATAGCCGCGACGCTTGATGAAGGCGTAAGCCTTGGCAGCCAAAGCCAGATTGATGGTAGCACGAGGCGAACCGCCATAGCTGATCATGTTGGCAAACTTCTTCAGCTTGTAATCCGACGGGAAACGTGAAGCGAAGACGATGTCGGTGATATAGTTTTCAATCTTTTCGTCAAGATAGATTTCGCGGCAGACCTCACGAGCGCGGATGATGTCTTCCGGCTTGATGACGGCATTGATTTTTGCAGCGGCACCGCTGATGTTCTGACGGAGGATCTGCTTTTCTTCTTCTTTCTTAGGATAATTGATGACGACTTTCAGCATGAAGCGGTCGACTTGAGCTTCAGGCAGCGGATAAGTGCCTTCCTGTTCAATCGGGTTCTGTGTTGCCATGACGAGGAATGGATCCGGCAGTTTGAAGGTCTCGTCGCCAATGGTCACCTGGTGTTCCTGCATGGCTTCGAGCAAAGCGCTCTGCACCTTGGCGGGCGAACGGTTGATTTCATCGGCAAGGACGAAGTTGGCGAAGATAGGGCCACGACGCACCACAAACTCTTCCTTCTTCTGGCTGTAAATCAAGGTACCGATCAAGTCGGCCGGCAGCAAGTCAGGAGTAAACTGTATGCGGGCGAAGTCGGCATCGATGGCGCTTGCCATTGATTTAATAGCCAAGGTCTTAGCCAAGCCCGGCACGCCTTCAAGCAAAATATGTCCATTAGCCAAAAGGCCGATGAGCAAACGTTCGGTCATCTGTTTCTGTCCCACGATGACCTTGTTCATTTCCAAGTTGATCAAATCAACGAACTGGCTCTCCCTTTGGATTTTCTCGTTCAGTTCACGGATGTCTGTTTCAATCATTTTCGGTATTATTTTTTGTTGTTTATCATTCAATTTTTGAGCGTGCAAAAATACGCTTATCTTTCAGAGATTAAACTCCTATTTAATAATTTTATTGTATAAAAAAGATGAAAAGAAACAGGAAAAAGGAAGGAAAGGATTATTTTCTTCTGATTTCAATAAACTACGAATTTGACAAATTGAACGGATTGGATTTTTTAGAGCCTCAAATCACACTGATTACACTGATTGTCAATAAATTACAGATTTTTCAATGATTATTTAATGCGCATCCTTCGATAAACTCAGGAACAGCGCATGAATTGCACAGATTGGCTGACGCAGGAAAAAAATTTACTCTGAAATTTCCGTAAACCTTTAATGACAAGACAGAGTTTATCGGTTCATTTATGGGAATTTACGTTTCTCACACAAAAAAGCCGAGGGCCTCGCACATGCAGAAGCCCCCGGCAAAAAAAGCGATATGTTGGTTTTTGGTTTTTAGTTCGGTTGGTATTCGGTCAAGCCCGCCATCAGTTTCTTGCGGACGTAGAAGATGCGGCTTTTTACGGTGCCAATCGTGATGCCTAATTTTTCCGCAATTTCCTTATACTGAAAGCCTTGGTTATACAAGTCAAACGCTTCGCGGAAATTGCAATCCACGCATTGGATGGCATTCTCCAATTCCGCCGTGTGCAGCATGGCTTCGGGATTGTCCTCATAACGGTCAGAACTCAAATTGAGGTAATAGAGGTCTTCGGTCTGGTCGATGAAGGTGTTGGCCTTCGTGTCATGACGGTAGTTGTTGATGAAAATGTGCTTCATAATCGTATAAAGCCACGCTTTCAGGTTGGTGTTCTCACTGAATTTGTCCTTGTAAATCAGTGCTTTCAAAAAGGTTTCTTGTGTCAGGTCTTTGGCTGCATCCGCATTTCCGACGAGCTGCCTGGCATGGCCCTCTAAGAACCCTTGCAAAGAAACCAGGCTGAGATTGAATTCGGCGGTACTCATAGCTCTTCTTTTTTATTGATAAAAACGATAATTTGTTTGTTACTATTTCGATTCGCGAAAGTACAACATAAACAAACCGCCCAATCATTTTGTTTACTATTTTTGAAACCAATAATAAAGATTAGTATATTGATAAATTCAATAATAATTTTTCTCGATTTGGCACGCAAAGATTTGATATTTTTGCACGGTTAAAAACGAGGCCGCCCTTCGACAAGCTCAGGGAGCTATAAGGCCTGCAGTCTCTTTTGATTCACAACCTAACACTCTGATAGTCAAATAATATTCCCGCTTTCGCGGAAAATGCAAAACATTCGACGGAGTCAATGACGGCCTGAAAAAAAACGTCTAACAGTCAAAAAACTAATTGTCAAATCGTCCAATTGTCAACCATGATACGCAAGATATACAAATTCGGAGGTGCTTCGGTGAAAGAAGCCGATGCCGTGCGCAACTTAAAGCAAATCGTTGAAAATCACAAGAATGAAGACATTCTTCTAGTCGTTTCCGCCATGGGCAAGATGACTAATGCGATTGAGAAAGTGTTGGCCGATTTCCGCGCCCACGACGGGCAATTGGGGTGGGAAGCGATGACACCAATTATGGAATTCCACGAAAAAATCATCACCGACTTGTTCGAACCCGAAAAAGTTGATGCCGTCATCGAGAAAATCACGCTGCTTTTGATTGAGCTTTACGACAAGCTGCAGGACACGCACAAGGCCTACGACTACCAGTACGACCAGACCGTGTGCTATGGCGAACTCATCTCCACCACCATCATAGCGGCCTACCTCAACGAAAGCGGTATCCCGACACGATGGCTGGACGCACGCCAATATGTCATCACCGACGACACTTTCCGCTCGGCCAATCCGGATTGGAACGAGACACGTCTGCGCATTCAGAAACTCGACACGGAACACATCCGTGGCTTGGTCTGCCTCACGCAAGGCTTCATCGGCAGCACCAATGGCGGCAAGCATGCCACCACACTTGGGCGCGAAGGCTCCGACTTCACGGCTGCCATCTTCGCCAACTGCCTCGATGCTGAGGAAGTCACCATTTGGAAAGACGTCGACGGCCTGCTCAATGCCGACCCGAAGCGTTTCAAGGAAACGGTCAAGATTCCGCACATCAGCTATTCCGAAGCCATCGAACTGGCTTTCTATGGCGCCAGCATCATCCACCCAAAGACCATCAAGCCACTGCAAAACAAAAACATAAGGCTGAACGTGCAGTCGTTCATCCACCCCGACATGGAGCCCAGCGTGATTGACAAGGAAAACGGCATGACCATCCCATCACATATCGTGAAAGACAATCAGACCTTGGTGAGCATTTCGCCACGCGACTTCTCCTTCATGAACGAGCACAACCTGAAAACGGTTTTTGAAGTCTGCGACGAACTCCGCATCCATGCCAACATGATGCAGACATCTGCCCTCATGCTCTCCCTCTGCTTCGACCTCGACGATGCCAAGCGCGAAGCCTTGATGGAATCGTTGGGCAAGATGTTCAGCATAAAATACAACGAAAGCCTTCAGCTTTACACCATCCGTCATTACGAGGAAGGCTTGGAGAAGGCCTTCATTGCAGGCCGGAAAATCTACCTCGAGCAGCGCAGCCGTGCCACGGCACAGTTTGTCATCGGAGAATAAAAAATGCCGAAGCATGGCTCCGGCATTTGCACAGACCTTACAACTGACAAAAGATTGCGAGGCCGTATCTTTCACCCGAACAGCACATTCAAATCGAGTTTCAGAAAATCCTCAATCGATATGCCGCCCGAGCCGACGACATAGACATATTTCGGATGAAAAGCCTCCATGAAGACGGAGAGGCCTCGGTTCATCGTCCGTCTGCCGCTTTTGACTTCGATGCCGATAACGCTTTCGCCTCTGACCAAGACAAAATCGACCTCATCCTGGGCATCGCGCCAATAATACAGCTTGAAATCCATCACGCTGGCTTTTCCAACAAGATACGCACCGACAGCCGACTCGACCCATCGTCCCCAACGCATCGGGTCGGTGTATTCCTTCACGAAGCCACGGCCCGAATACACGCTCATCAAGGCCGAGTTATAGACCTGATATTTCGGAATGGAATTGTATTTCCTGGAATTATCAGACGCATATTTTTGCAAGCCTGCCAGCAGTTCACATTCGTCGAGCACCTTTATATAATTGGCCAAAGTGGTCACATTGCCCGCATCCTGCAATTGTCCCAACATCTTGTTCAGCGAGAGCAACTCGCCCGAATAACTGCATCCTAACTCGAACAGCTGGCGCAACAAGGCCGGCTTATAGATGATGGTCGTCATCAGCACATCTTTTGAGATGGCGGGCTCGACAACGGCATCCAGTATGTACCTCTTCCAACGGCTTTCGTTTTTCACCAGATTGGCGCCACCCGGATAACCGCCATAATAGATGTACTGGTCGACATTCCATCCAAAGGCATCGTGCATCTCCTGATAGCTCCAGTGCCCCAGCCTAATCATTTCGAAACGGCCCGCCAACGATTCCGTCAAACCGCTTTTCAGCAGCAGACGCGACGAACCCAGCAGCACCACCTTGATGTTGACATCATTAAAGCTATCCAAGTCCCATTCACGCTTGACCGCTTCGCTCCAGTTCCGTATTTTCTGAATTTCATCAATAACCAGAAGGTATTCGCCACCACCCAAAATACGATATTGAGCGCGCGCTGACTCCCACACACGACCTATCCACGAAGTGTCGTCTTCAGGAATGCCGTCAGCCAACTCAAAAGTGTAAGGAATATCAATTTGCTGCAAAGCCTGCTTCACCAATGTGGACTTCCCCACTTGGCGAGGACCAACAACAACCTGAATAAACTGACGCGACTCGCGCATGCGTTCCATCAAAACACCAAAACAAGGTCTTACAAACATAACTCTATGATTTTTACGCTGCAAAATTACAAAAATTCTCAAATCTCCACCAAAAAATTCTCAAATCTCATCAGAAAAATTCTCAAATCTCCATCAGAAAATTCTCAAATCTCATCAGAAAAATTCTCAAATCTCATTCATAACATGATTTTTTCCTAATATTGCAGTCCAAATGAAAACGATAGCACACATCCATAGCGAGTTCCCGACCAAGTTTGGCGTTCCGCGCCAAAGCGGCATCATCGACAGTCTGAAAGCCACCATTGTGTTTGAACCTGAATACCGCAATCCCGATGCGTTCCGTGGCTTGGAAGACTTTTCGCACATCTGGCTCATCTGGGAGTTCTCGGAAGCGGTCCGCGACGATTGGTCGCCCACGGTCAGGCCTCCGCGTTTGGGCGGCAATGTCCGCAAGGGCGTTTTTGCCACACGCTCGCCTTTCCGTCCCAATGCCATCGGACTCTCGTCGGTGAAATTAGACAAGATTGAAATCGACCCGAAACTCGGTCCCGTGCTGCACATCTCGGGTGCCGACCTCATGGATGGCACTCCCATTTTCGACATCAAGCCTTACATTGCCTACACTGACAGCCACCCCGAAGCCGTCAGCGGTTTTGCCACACGGCCTGCGGAATACCTGCTTGAGGTAGATTTCCCTGAGACTATACTTGCCAAAGTGCCAGAAGAGCAGCGCGAGAGTCTTATCGCTGTGCTGGCGCACGACCCAAGGCCCCAATACCAAAACAGCCCCGAACGCATCTATGGAATGGCATTCGGAGCTGTTGAAGTTAAGTTTAAGGTCGACGGGGGTTGTCTGTCCGTCATTTCCGTTTCACCAGCATGATCAACGCTGGAAGGAAACATCGAAATCGTCAACAAAGACTGGTGATTCCGTTGGATTATAGATATAGAATTTCACCCGTTCTGCGACATACCATGCCGAATCGACCGGAATGGTAAAGGTAAAGAAATCCCATCGTTTGTCGGAGCAAAGATGCGGGCGCAAAAGATGATACTCCAATTTTGTAGGCGCATCGGCATAATCAAGCTGGACAGCCAATTGCGCTTCATGCAAGGTGTCGGTCTGGAAGACCTGTGCCGAAACGTATGCCTTGTTGGATTCGGGCAGCATGTGACCCGGCACTTCCAAAGTCAGGCTGAACGGCTTTTCACCGCAGACTTTGCTGGAGTACTTGCCCGACCATGACCTTTCGTCCGTAAACGTATAGTCACCTTGCCAGAAAGCCTTCGGACCATTCTCACATTCGTTCCTGAATGCACCTTGGATTGCCGGGAAATCCGCTAACGGCCGGTATTGTTCAGGGTAATATTGCTGCAAGGCACGCGCCACATTCTGTGCAATGGTCTTGCGGCCATATTCCATATAGTGTTCAGTGGTCCAATTGCGGTCGGTGTAGAGCGAATCACGCACAGAACTGATGTTGTCGACCAGCTGGACATTATCCTGCGAACCATATCGGTCGACCAGATAATCGCGGTTACGCTTGATGAGGAAAATCAAGTCCTCGCCCACCAGTTCGTTGGCACGGTCGACATTTTCCGCCATCAGATTGAACACCAGATTCCAGCCTCTGTCCTGCGCCAATTTCACGATATTGTCAAAATCCTTCAGGCGCGGGTTGTCGTCCTTGATGGTGAAAGCGTAAGTCTTCACATAATGGCAAGCCAATTCGGTCAAGGCCTGACTATTGACTCCATTCTCATCCAAACATCCTTGAAGGCTACGGGCGTAATCCCAATCATGGGCGTTGTCGTATGGAAAATCATAAGGGAAATCCAATGCATCATTATATAAATGTTCACGATGAATATCGCTCCACTCCTCGGCGGATTTTATCGGATAAGCCTTGAAAGCCAACAAGAAACGCTTCATCAAAGGAGGATAGTCCTTCATCAGGACCAAATATTTCTGAATCGGAGTTTCCAAATCGGAATAAATCCAGTCTGAATTAAATGACCGCAAATTCATTGTGACGACTACCGATTTCACTTGACTATCTTTAGGTATGTTTTTCAACATATAATAATACACTTCGGAATGGGAAGCCTCCTTAGTCAAATCGCCACAACGGACTCCAGGGAAACAATCCCACACGAAATCGCTTATTTTACGCCGGTCGGCATCATCCCACGAAAATGTTTTGTTTGACGACTCGCCCAAATAGATTATCTCACAGCTGTCGGCAACAGCTTTCCGAGGCAATTCTATGATTTCGGAATGTTGCCGCAAATCTTTCTCATAGAAGAAACGGGCATACAGCCAATTCAACGCCACAAGAATCAAAATGACAAGCGGTATTCTAATCAACAGTTTTTTCATGGCTCAGAATTGGAAATAGATGAATGGGAAATTATTGACGCTTGAACAGGCAATTATCATGAAAATCAGCCCAGTATAGATGACCCAACGCAACACGGCCGGCTTGTTTTCACACCAATCGTCGAAACGGGTGTCGAAAAGCAGGAAATCGGTCAGTATGAAGAGGCCGAGATAAATCCAGAGGCGCCAATCGATGGCCAAGTGCTGTCCCGTTCCAAAATTGGTGAACATCGAGACGAACATGTCCTTCATGTTGACAAAGTCAGTAGCGCGGAACATCACCCAGAACAAGGTGACGAGGACGAACGTCTTCAGCACACGGAACACGTCAAGCGACCAACGGCCCGCTTTGGTCTTGGCTTCGGGCAACGGCAGCTTGTTCTTCATGAACTTCTCGACAATATGGAGCAAGCCATGAGCAAAACCCCAGAAAAGGAAAGTCCAGGCAGCACCATGCCAGATTCCGCTCAAGACGAAGACCACAAGAATATTGAAGGCCCAACGGCCAAACTTCACACGGCTGCCGCCAAGAGGAATGTAGACATAATCGCGGAACCAAGTCGACAGTGAAATGTGCCACCTATGCCAAAACTCACCGATGCTCTTGGCGAGATAGGGACTGCGGAAATTATCCATGATGTCGAAGCCCATCAGCTTGGCAGCACCCAATGCGATAGTGGAATAGCCGAAGAAATCGCAGTAGATCTGGAAGGAATAGAACACGGCAGCCAGCATGACGCTCCATGAATTGTAAGCGTTTGGATCTTCGTACACCATGTCAACGTAAGTGCCCAGATTGTCGGCGACCACCATCTTGATAAACAGGCCAAACAGAATCAGCCGCATGCCTTTGGAGATGTTTTCATAGCTGAACTTTTTCTCCTCATGCAGCTGCCGCAACAGGCTGCCAGGCCTTTCGATAGGACCCGTCACCAATTGCGGGAAAAACATCACATACAGCGAATAATAGCCGAAATGATGTTCCGCCTTCTGGTTGCCTCGATACACCTCTATCACATAGCTCATGCTCTGGAAAGTATGGAACGACAGACCGATAGGCAATATGATGTTGACCGTTGTATTCAATCCGATGCCCAAAGACTGACAAAGCCTGACCAGATTATCGTTGACAAAGCCCAAATACTTGAAAATAAAAAGTACCAGCACCGTCGAAACGATGCTGATCACCATGAATGTTTTTCTTTTTTTCGGTTCAGCTTCATATCGCTCCAACAGGACACCTGCCGAATAATCAATGATGATGGTTATCAGAAGGATAAAGATATATTTCGGCACAAACCACATGTAAAACACGCAGCTGGCGGCCAAAAGCATCATCCATCTTGCCCGTTGCGGCAGCAGATAGAACAGCAGCACAACAATGGGCAAGAAGATGACAAATTCAATGGAGTTGAAAACCATGTTTACAAAAAGACTTTATTCCATAATTTTGGCTTCTTCCACCTGGAGGATGCTCTTGTCGGAATTACTATAAACGTAAGCAATAATGTAGCAATTGGAAGCATCGAAAGCTTCGTCAACAAGCACATCATATTGATTCGTTATGCCGTTAGCATCTATCGACACAATATCTCCCCAAGCTCCATTCAAAGACTTGCGGAACACGTGACGGTGAACGTAATCTTCAACGAGACCGGAAGTGGTCATCTGTTTGCCGACGATATTGTCTTCCATCAAGCAGACAACAAGGCTAAGATCATCCCCAATGTCGACCAATTCCCTCATATTAACTTGAACATTAAGCGCACGTGTATCAGGGTTGTAAGTGTTAAAGAGCTTGATAGCGACGACAGGATCCTTATCCAGTTCTGCGATAACGGCTGAACCCCATTGTCCTGAATTGACACCAATGTTGCCTGAATACGGAATGCGGTTCACTGTGCCGATAGGATTCACATCGAAGCCAAAGAAGCTATACCATTCGTCGCCTTCCTCTGTTGTGAAATTAGGGAAACTGCCGACAGGTTGAGCCAAGTATCCGGCATGGACACCCAAAACGATAAGCCGTCCCGGATATTCCTCCTGCAAGTCATGAGCGACCTGTGCAGCAGCCGGGCAGTTGATGCAACGCACGCCCGTATAGTCTTCCAGCAGCACCTTTTTGACGACAGTTTCATCGTGCTGAACCTCCACCGTTGCGGTATATTCGCAGGTGGTTCCGTTGACAGCGGTCACAGTATAGACCACAGGGTTGGTGAAGTCTTGAGCTTCGCCAGAAGCAGGGCTGACGGTAGCACCTTCAGAGACTGTAATCTCTGGAGCCAAATTGGTGACATCAGTGCCTTCCGGCACTCTAGCATAGACGGTCTTCCCGACTTTGTCAATCTGAGCGGAGACTGAAATTTCAGGAAAAGCGAATCCTATGATTTCCTTTTCATCTTCAGGGTCAAAGTTGCGGACCACTACGGAATAGACTGCCTTTTCGCCATTGAAGGCCGTCACGGTATACTGAACTGGATTGGTAAAATTCTGAGCCACGCCCGAAGCAGGTTCAATGATAGCGTATTTACCGACCTTAATGACAGGAACAAGTTCCGTCAGATCAGTATCTTCCGTCAGCAGTACGGTAACGGTTTTAGCATCTTTATCGATGGTGCCATTCACACCATTGATGGTAAAGTCATGAATAGTATTGTCTTTTTCGTCGCTTTTCAGATAAGGTTCCTGGACTTTATCGCAGGCGCTCATGGCAAACAGCGCCACGATGGCCATAGTCAAAATATTTCTAAATTTCTTCATAACATTATTCATTAAAAGCTTGTTGTAACAGTCAAAGTCACGCCTGACGAAGCAGGAACGAGACGGCAGACACCGCCCACGCAAAGCATGCCTTCATTCTGACGGCCAGCGGTGATGGCGATGCGGGTGGCATCCTTGGTATAGCCGCCCATCACCGTATAATAATGTTGTTTGTAGTCATCGACAGGATTGCCGTAGTTCCACTTGTCGGAGACAGCGAAGAACCAGTTCGGGGCAAAGGTGTATTCCAGCAAAGCCGAAGCCCAGTTGCCGGCCTTCTTGTAGTTGTTGATTTCAGCCTCATTGATGTTTTCATAATTGTCCTGATCCCACAAACCTTGCAATTCGAGACGCAGGCTGTGGCTGTCGCCGAAGCTGTAAGTCACATCCACAATGCCAATCTGACTCTTCACAGGAGCCATGCCGGCATGACCTTCGATGGTAGCGATGTCGTAATAGAGGTTGACATATTCGGCATTAAACTTCCAGTGCTTGTTGAACTTGTGTTCGGCAGCGAAATTGATGTCGCGGAAGAACATCTTTTCACCGACACCAAAGAATGGCGAAGTGTAGCCCATGGTGCCGTTGGCATCGTTGAAGCCCGTAGTGCCATCCACATAATTGCGCACGATGTCGTTCACCTGGCTCATGTTCAGGCAGAGGCTGGTGCCATACTTGCCGCCCAACCATGTGCCCTTAGGGATTTTATAGTTCACCTGGAACTGACCAGCCATTTCACCATTAGGTTGCGTTGCGTAAGGATAGAGCGAAGAAAGGCTGTAGCTGTGCATTCTGTTGATAGGCGGGATGAAGTTGACATCGAGCACGCTGCCTTCAGCGGCATAGTCCGACTTGAAACTCATGTTGTCGACACGCTTCACCTGCAACGAAATGCCCAGACCCTTCTGTGCGTATGACAGGTTGGCGAGGAAAGCCTGGCCTTCCTTGAAGATGTAATTGTTGATGTACGACGGGTCGTTCATCTTATAGGCATATTCCGTCGACAAGGCGAAACGGCCATAGCTGAAATTGGCGCGGCCTGCGAAAGCAGCCACATTTTCAGGCATGTTGTAAGTCGTGTTGAAATTCGGCTGGTACTTGCTGACCATGCTGGCGCCCAAAACCGTACGGAAACCGGCATCCTGCAACTTACTGATGCTCTGGTTGATATCCCATTCAACATCACCGCCACGGACAATGCCACGGTTCTTGTCGTATTTTTCCCAGAAGAAACGCTGGCTACCGTAAAGGCCCTTCACGGTAACGCCATTGAACGGGCGGTACACAACGCGCATACCTTTCAGTGCGTTGTCGTAGCCGAGCGTCCATTCTTCGTAGGAACGGAGCACGAGGCCATTGCCAAACTGTTCATAGAAATCGCCAATGGTGACGCCAATCTGACCATTGTCGTAGGTTGCCCATGCATTGGCGAGACCGAGGCCCTGCGAACGGGCATCGAAGCCTGCAAGAGGCGTGAGGCAAGCCTCATAGCGGATGCCTGCCGAAAAATTGCCAAGCGTATAGTTCACTTTGCCGAAGCCATTGATGCCCATACGCTTGCCGTTCAAATATTCTTCGGTGATACCGAGCTGATTGTCAATGCCGTAATACTGGGCATCGACCTGGAAACTGCCGTTCACAGAACTCTCGCCGATGTTGAGTCCCTGTGAAAACGACTTAAGTCCCAGCACGCACAGTGCCAGGACTAAGAGGGTAGTAATTCTACGCATAAGTCTTATTTTGCAATTTTCTTGATTTCCTTATAAAGTTCGTTTTCCGAGCCATCGATATAGCCTGAATGTTGGTAGACAATCTTGCCGTTACCATCGATGAGGAAAGTGTGAGGCGGGTTGCTGACGTTCATGGCGCGTTTCAGGTCGCTGTTCACATCCAAAAGGGTTTCAAATTCCCAGCCCTTGCCTTCAACGAAAGGCTTCACACGTGATGAAGAACGCGAGTCATCGATAGAGACACTGTAAATCTTCACACCGGTCTCATCTTTCCAGTCGTCATACACATCGTTCAAGGCTTCGTGTTCCTTGATGCAAGGCTTGCACCAGGTAGCCCAGAAAGTAATGACGATAGGTTTGCCATTGTTGTTGAGTTTCGCAATGTTGACATCTTTTCCGTTGAGGTTCTTGATTGTCACATTCGGCAAATCGGTTTTCGATTGTGCGTGAAGGCCAGCCACTGCCAGCACCATCACAAAGAGTAAAGCTAATCTTTTCATGAGTTTATTGATTTGATAATTTAATGATTCAAAGATTTAAAGATTTAATATTTAAAGATTTTAAGATTCAGTTGTCGGTTTACGGTTTACAATTACTGAAAACTGATAACCGATAACTGAAAACCCTAATATTCTACGATTCAACATTCATATATACTTCCAATAGTTTGCAATAATGTTCCGCCCTGATGGTCACGTTTTTGATGCAGTTCGGAATCAGGATACATTCTCCTTCCCTTACACATTCCGTGCCATTTTTCCATTTCAGCGAAAAATTTCCTTTGGTGCTGATGAGAATGACGAAAGAATCGAGGTTGGAATAGTCTTTTTCCATCTCGCCATCGAGCTGCAGCATGTCGGTGATGAAATACGGGCAGTCGACCACGGGCACGGTCTGATTGAGTTTGTTGGCGACAGGCGTCTTGAACGACTCCGGATTTTGGAAATCGATGGCATCAAGCGATTCCGCCACGTGCAGCTGACGTTTCATGCCGGCCACATCGATACGGTCCCAGTCGTAGATGCGATAGGTTGTGTCGCTGGTCTGCTGAATCTCAGCCACCATGATGCCTGATCCAAGAGCGTGCACACGACCGGCGGGGATAAAGAACACATCGCCTTCGTGGGCACTTTCATGATTCAGCACATCCTGCAAGCGTCCCTGTTCCAGTACTTTGACATATTCAGCGCGATTGAGGTCGCGGTTGAAGCCCGACACCAGTTCGGCATCCTTATCGGCTTGCATCACATACCACATTTCGGTCTTGCCCATGCCGATTTCGCGTTTCTCGGCCAGCTCATCATCGGGATGCACCTGCACCGAAAGCCAGTCGTTGGCATCGATGATCTTTATCAGAATCGGGAATTGCTCGCCATATTTGTCGAAGACGGCATCACCGACAAGATCGCCCATGAAGGTCTCCACCAAGTCGTTGATTTCGTCACCTTGAAAATCGCCGTTGAGTATTTCGCTCTGCTCGTCCCAAAGGCCCGAGAGCAGCCACACTTCGCCACAATTCGGCAACGGTCCAAAATCCTGATGCAGAACGTCTTTTATCTTGCGTCCGCCCCAGATTTTGTCTTTATAGATGGGCTTGAATTTGAAAGGATACAGCACGTTTGCCATAGTCAATGTTTTCTAAAACGCGGCAAAGATAAAAAAATATGGAATAGAATTTCTTGCCGAAGGAAATCCCTGTAAAAAACGACTCATGCCCTGCGAATCGTCAGCGGTATGGCTTCCGCATGGCGTAGACAAAAATCAGGGACATTATCAACAACAAGTGCCAAATAGCCGCCACCGCCAGCACCAGGCATCTTCCATGCCATGACACCCTGCTCAGCCGACCATTTATCAATGGCTGGTTGCACACAACCCTGAATCATGGCGGGAAACATGGCAATTTGAGCCTCAAACGAAGCCTTGTAAGCCGCAGCAAAAGCCTCAAGGTTTTTATCCATTATGGCTTGCCAACAGTCGTCGGCTGCCTGGGTTAAAGCCTTGACTTTCGTCAGGTTGATATCCCTGCCTGTTACTACCGAGCAACCTGGTTTTCGCGGTTCCAATGGGATAAGGCAAAGATGGTTTTCCAACCAAGTAAGCACAGCCGCCTCGTTGCAGGTCTCGATGCGCTCGGGCCAAAAATGGTTGTCATAATAATGTCTTGCAAGTCCAGGCACGCAAATGCCGATGGCATCTTGCGCCCCGCTGATGTGGCCGCCTTCTCTTTCGGGATGGTTCTCGAAGCAGAAGACCAGTCGCGCCAGCATTTCAGGATCCATGTTAGGCAGACGATACGGCCAGATGCATTTGATCTGATTGCGTGTCGAGGTAGAGAGACCGCAACGCTCGCGCACCTCAAAAGTCGGGACAAGCGAAATGGTGATGGCCCAACCCGGAGCATATTGCGAGACGTAAGGCTGGTCAATCCACGTGCCGGCCAAGTCGAGACGCGTCGGCAACAGACATGTGTCGTCTTGCGGATGCGCCTCACTCGAAGCCAGAACTTTCTTCAAACCCGAACTGCTACGTGCCTCCAAGCCCTCGTGAGGAACGCGTTTCAAAACAATATACTCCATGCCGTGCTCCTCGCAGAAACGGCGTTTCTCATCGTTGCCTCCTTCGGAATTGACCACAAGAATATCAGGATGAAGCGCCTCGACAGTGGGTATGAAATCCATGACGCCACTGCCCGCATTGATAAAGGCATCCTTGACATAGCGTACACTCTTCACCATGAACAGACGTTCCGCTTCAGGGAACATGGGTTTATGGTGCTTGTATTCCTCTATAGTCTTATCGGATCCTATGCCGACATAGAGGTCGCCATAGGCCGAGGCCTGCTTGAAGAACTCGATATGGCCGCTATGTAGCAAATCGTAGCAGCCCGACACAAATACTTTCTTTGGCATATCCTTTATTTCTCTGAATCAAAAATCTTTTCCATGCGCATCCATTTCTCATCGCTGCGGGCATCGGGACGGCAGCCCTGGAACTGGGCCACGTAAGCCTCCCACTCCGCCTGTCGCGGCAGAGTGGAAAGACGTGTCATATCGCGTTCCCAGTCAAAGTTGTCATCAGTGTCGACAATCATGAACAGATTGCGGCCCTGACGGTAAATTTCCATGCTCAAAATACCCACTTCGTGCTGACCCGCAATGATTTCGGGCCAAACATGACGATGAACTTCACAATATTTTTCTATGGTTTCAGGATCATCGACCAACTGAAGTGTCTGACAATATCTTTTCATTTTTTACGACAAAAATTGCAAATACCAAAACAACAATGAAACACACCATCGGGACAAGATAGGAAACATACACTCCAAAGGCATCAGAAAGGATGCCTTGCAGCGGCGTGAGGATGGCACCTCCGAGGATGGCCATGATGAGGCCGCTGGCACCCACCTTGGCATCTTCGGGATTTCCTCCACGGGTGATGTCGTCCAAAGACAAGCCATAGATGGTTGGGAACATCAAGCTCATGAAGAAACTGATGAGACCCAGAAACACCACCAGCAACCAGCCGCTACCTGCACTAAGAACTACAACCAAAGCACAGATGGCCGACATAGCGCCACCAAAGACCAAGAGTTTGCTCGGACTGATGAATTTCATCAGCCAAGTGTAAAGGAAACGTGAGACACAGAAGCCGATGATGGTGAACAGGTAAATCGTGGCGCCATCAGCTTCGTTAACACCCAGTTCCTGCATAACGAGGCGGATGGTAAAAGACCACACTCCAATCTGGGCACCAACATAGAAAAACTGTGCGATGATGCCGCCCAAATATTTCTTATTCTTAAACAAGCGGCGGAAAGTAGCCCTTACCCCATTCCCTTTACTTAAGTCACGGCCTTCCGGCATATTGGTAAAGAGCATGACGACGAGGATGAGCACCAGCACGATGCCCAATCCGGCATAAGTGCCGCTGACGGAATAGAGCGAAATCTCCTTCAAGATAAAGAGATGGCTCAGGATAATGCCCATGATGCTGCCTATAGGATTGAAAGCCTGTGCCACATTGAGTCTGCGTGTTGCCGTTTCAGGACTGCCCATGGAGAGAATATAAGGGTTGGCCGTAGTCTCCAACACACAGCAACCACCCGCCAGAATATAGATGGCGATGAGATAGAAGGCATACGACTCAATCTTGGCCGCAGGCAGAAAGAGCAAAGCGCCAAAAGCATAAAGGCCCAAGCCTAAAATGACGCCACTCTTGAAAGAGTAACGTTTGATGTAAAGGGCGGCCGGCAAGGCGAAACAGAAATAACTGCCATAGAAGGCAAACTGTATCAGCGAGGTCTGCGCGTCGCTCATGTCCATGATTTTCTTGAAGGCCGACAGAAGCGTGTCTGTCATGTTGTTGGCCAGACCCCACAGCAGAAACAGCGAAGTAATCAAGCAGAAAGGCAACAGGTATTTCTTTTCTACTACTTTCATCTTTCAGTTCTCATTGGGTTATGCAGGAAATCTTCGTATGCGAGACGGATGCCGTCTTCGAGTTCGGTCTTATAGGTCCAGCCGAGCTTCGTGGCTTTGCTGACATCCAGCAGTTTTCTCGGCGTGCCGTTAGGACGGGCAGTATCCCATCTAATCTCGCCTTCGTAGCCGATGACCTTGGCGACGAGTTCGGTAAGGGCCTTGATGGTAAGTTCCTTGCCCGTGCCCGCGTTGACGGTCTCGTTGCCGCTGTAGTTGTTCATCAGGAAGACGCAAAGGTTGGCCAAGTCGTCGACATAGAGGAACTCACGGAGCGGACTGCCGTCACCCCAGCAGGTCACTTCCTTGAGGCCGTTGACCTTGGCTTCGTGGAAACGGCGGATGAGGGCCGGCAACACATGGCTGTGCTCCGGATGGTAGTTGTCGTTCGGACCATAGAGGTTGGTCGGCATGACGGAGATGTAATCCGTGCCATACTGGCGGTTCAGGAACTCGCAGTATTTCAGTCCGCTGATTTTCGCCAGAGCATAAGCCTCGTTGGTCTTTTCCAGTTCGGAAGTAAGCAGGCAGCTCTCTTTCATCGGCTGAGGTGCCATGCGCGGATAGATGCAGGACGAGCCGAGAAACTCCAGTTTCTTGCAGCCGTTCATCCAAGCCGAATGGATGACGTTCATCTCGAGAATCATGTTGTCGTACATGAAATCGGCGAGGGCATTCTGGTTGGCGGCGATGCCGCCCACTTTAGCCGCAGCGAGGAAAACATATTCGGGCTTTTCCTGTGCGAAAAAAGCCTCGACGGCATCTTGGCGGCTGAGGTCCAGTTCCTTGTGTGTTCGTGTTATGATGTTGGTGTAGCCTTGGCGCTGCAGTTCGCGCACGATGGCAGAGCCTACCATCCCGCGGTGCCCCGCTACAAATATCTTACTGTCTTTGTTCATAAATGTTATCGTTTCTTAAGTTTACTATGAAATCCGATTTTCACTCACCACAAGCGTCCTTCATCAAAAGCTTTTCGCATACCCAGCATACGGCCCCATCAAAAATTGTTTCTTCACAAAACTTTTTTTTGAGGACTTCACTCCCGCGCAGGCGGGAGTCTTTTTTCTTATCGCATTGAGTTTATTAAGTCGTCTCCTTTTCATGCGTCTTTGACGGGATTCTGGACTTAGATTCCCGCCTGCGCGGGAATGACGCTATCGCGCTGTGGACTGACGCAAGCAATACGCTATCGCACTGTGGGACGCTATCGCGCAATATACTAAAGAGTCCTAAAATGGTTTTGTGAGACCCTCAATCTTCCATTTGAGCCTTGAGGTAGAGTTTCTTCACGAATTTCATGTCATGTTCGACCATGATCTTCACCAAATCCTCGAAACTCGTCTTGCGCGGATTCCAACCCAGGAGCGTCTTCGCCTTGGTCGGGTCGCCGAGGAGTTGTTCCACTTCTGCGGGGCGAAAGAAACGCGGTTCGACCTCCACAAGCACCTTGCCGGTAGCCTTGTCGATGCCCTTTTCGTCAACGCCCTCGCCTTCCCAACGCAATTCGATGCCCACATGATGGAAGGCCAAGGTACAGAAGTCACGCACAGTATGGTATTCGCCCGTTGCGATGACAAAATCTTCAGGTTTCTCCTGCTGGAGGATGAGCCACATGCATTCCACGTAATCCTTGGCATAACCCCAGTCGCGAAGCGAGTTGAGGTTGCCCAGATACAACTTATCCTGATAACCCTGCTTGATGCGTGCTGCGGCCAAGGTAATCTTACGCGTGACGAAGGTCTCGCCACGACGTTCGCTCTCGTGATTGAAGAGGATGCCGTTGACGGCAAACATGCCGTAACTCTCGCGATAGTTCTTCACAATCCAGAAACCGTACTGCTTGGCGACACCGTAGGGCGAGCGCGGATAGAAAGGCGTGGTCTCTTTTTGCGGCACTTCCTGTACCAATCCGAAGAGTTCGGAGGTAGAAGCCTGATAGATGCGGCATTTCTTCTCCATGCCGAGGATGCGCACGGCTTCGAGCAGACGCAAGGTGCCTACGGCATCGGCTTCGGCCGTATATTCAGGGCAGTCGAACGAGACCTTCACATGGCTCTGGGCGGCGAGGTTATAGATTTCGTCGGGCTGCACCTTTTGGATGATGCGCACCAGTGACGACGAATCGGTCATGTCGCCATAATGCAAGGTGAGAAGGCGCTTGTTCTTCATGTCGCGCACCCATTCGTCGAGGTAGAGGTGCTCGATACGGCCTGTGTTGAATGAGGATGAACGGCGGATGATGCCGTGAACTTCATAGCCTTTTTCGAGAAGGAATTCGGCAAGGAACGAGCCATCTTGGCCCGTGATGCCGGTGATTAATGCTGTTTTTGTCATTGGTATTGTTGTTATTTTGATTTGTTTTTTCACAAAACCTTCAAAACTTTAGCAAAACTTTTTGAGGTTGGTCGCCTGCACAACCGTGCGGCTCCCTTGGTCCGCTTGCGCGGTCGAGTGTTCAATACTGCGTCAGCAGTCATCCAACAGGGAGCAGACGGTTGTCTGGTCCCGTCCTATTGGAGAATAATGAAGGTTTTGTTTTTGTTTTGTCCGTTTTGGTTTCTATATCTCCTCCCCAGCGAACCTAACCTTCTTTCCTACCACGGTGGCGATGATTATATCGAAGTCCTTGAGGAAGGAGTAATGGTAGTAATAGTATTTGTTCAGCCTGACCTTGTCGGGCCAGATGACTTCGTCGTTGTATCTGACGGGGTCTTCCTGTTGGGCGAGGATTTCCTCTTCGTTGCGGTATTTCAGCGAGGCGGGGCCTGTGATGCCCGGACGCAGTTTCAGGATGACGCGGTCGTCGCCTTCCAGCTTGTCGGCATAACCCGGCACATCGGGGCGCGGCCCTACGAAACTCATCTTACCGATGAAGACATCCCAAAGCTGAGGCAACTCGTCTAAGTGGAAGCGACGCAAGGTCATGCCAAGTGGTGTGATGCGGTTGCGTTCCAAGGCAGCGATGGGCGACTCAATCTGCTCGCCTTCCATGGTGCGGAACTTATGCACCCGAAAGAGCTTGCCATTGCGACCTACCCTTTCTTGCACAAACAAAACTCGTCCCGGCATCTTCACCTTGATGAGGATGGCGATGACGAGCAGCACAGGCCACAGGAGGAGCAGACCGACGAGTGAGGCTATTCTATCGAAGAGGAATTTCAGCATTTCTGTTTTACCAAATAGCAGACTTCAGCTGCTCCACAATGTAATGGACATCGTCGTCGGTGACGTATGGTCCAGCAGGCAGGCAGAACCCCACCTTGAACAAAGCTTCGCTCACGCCATTGACGTAAACCACCGCATCGGCATAGACGGGTTGCTTGTGCATCGGTTTCCACAACGGACGGCATTCCACTTTCTTGTCGAGCATGAACACGCGCAAAGCCTCCACGTTGGCGTTAGGCTGGCAATCGGTTGTGGCGCTATCCACGGCATGTATCACGCCTGCAGCACCGCCCACTGCGGTTTTGATTACTTCCTTGTAAGCCTCTTCCTGTCCCTTGACATGCACCTCAGGGTCTATCGTGGCAGCACAGAGCCAATAGTTGGAGTCGTAACGCTGGTCTTCGGGTTGCTTGTGGATATGGATGTCTGGCACGTCGCGCAGCAGTTCCTCATAGAGGGCCTGCACATGCTTGTGGTGGGTGATGTGTTGCTCGAGTACCGTCATCTGTCCACGGCCGATGCCAGCACACACGTTGCTCATGCGGTAGTTGAAGCCTATCTCGGTATGCTGATAGTAAGGATAGGCATCGCGTGCCTGGGTGGCATGCCATAGGATATTGTTGGCATCCTCGTCGTTGCGGCAGATGAGGGCTCCGCCACCCGAAGTGGTAATCATCTTATTGCCGTTGAAGGAGAGCACACCAAACTTGCCGAAGGTGCCTAACACTTTGCCGTTAAAACGCGAGCCCATGCCCTCGGCAGCATCTTCGATGACAGGAATACCGTATTTCTCGGCGATGGCCATGATGCGTTCGCAGTCGTAGGGCATGCCGTAGAGCGCCACCGGGATGATGGCCTTGGGGTAGCGGCCCGTCTTGGCCTTACGGTCGAGGATGGCTTGTTCAAGCAGGTCGGGGTCCATGTTCCAGGTGGTGGGTTCCGAGTCGATGAAGACGGGCTTGGCACCCAGATAAGTGATGGGGTGAGAACTGGCGCAGAAGGTGAAGCTCTGCACGCACACCTCGTCGCCTGGCTTCACGCCACAGGCGATGAGGGCTAGATGAATAGCTGCCGTACCAGCCGAGAGGCATACGACACGGCGGTCTGATGGGTTATCTCCCGCAACGTTGTTGACGAAGGCTTCCAAGTCCTTCTCGAAAGCGTTCACGTTGGGACCCATAGGCACGACCCAATTGGTATCAAACGCTTCCTGCACATATTTCTCTTCCATCTTGTCATCGCTCATGTGGGCGAGACAGAGGTATATCATCTTTCGTTCTGACATATTTGTATTTATGTTATTTGCGAATTAGTAAAATAAAACATAGTGAATCAGTATTTGTCTTCACGTATTCGTATCTTTTTTGTTTATTACACTGATGGGGTGATGACAAGACGCTAGGTGCCGTCTTTCGCGACACGCTGGATGTAGCCCTTGTCGGTCAGTTGTTTCTCCGCTCTCCATCGAGCCACCATACGTTGTCGCCCCGCTCGGTAAGGAAACGAATGTTGTATGTCACCTCTTCCACAAACATGATATTGCAAAAATATTATGAATTTACTTTGTTTTCTTCACTCTATATCTCCTCCCCGGCAAACCGTACCTTCTTTCCCAGTACGGTGGCAAAGATCATCTCGATGTCCTTGAGGAAGGAATAGTGGTAGTAATAGTATTTGTTGAGCCGAACCTTGTCGGGCCAGATGACTTCGTCGTTGTATTTGATAGGGTTATCCACCTGTGCCAGTATCTCTTCTTCGTTGCGGTATTTCAGCGAGGCGGGACCTGTGATGCCCGGACGCAGTTTCAGGACGACGCGGTCGTCGCCTTCCAGCTTGTCGGCATAACCCGGCACATCGGGGCGTGGTCCCACGAAGCTCATCTTGCCGACGAAGACGTCCCAGAGTTCGGGCAGTTCATCCAGCTTGTATTTGCGCAGTTTTTCGCCCAATGGCGTGATACGGTCGGTTTCGGCTGCCGCCACACCCGTGAACGCCTCGTCCTCGCGCCTCATCCTCATGCTGCGGAACTTATGCACCTTGAAGAGCTTGCCATCTTTGCCCACACGCTCCTGCACAAACAGCACCGGGCCTGGCATCTTGATCTTGATGAGGATGGCAACGATAAGGAGTATTGGCCATAATAGAAGCAAACCAAGAAAACTTGCGAGAATATCGAAGAACTGTTTTAATATCATTTCAAATGAAAATTATAATTTGAGTCTCTCAACTATCTTATCTACAACAATCCTACTTGCATTACCAGCATAGGGAGCATACTTTTGATGAAAGATTTTTGTTTTTTGGGAAGCAGCATCCATATCAATGCTCAGTATCCTATCAAGGAGTGTATCTTCATAATAATCAATTTCACAAGGCAAGTCCTTATCCAAGTTGAGATACAAGCCTCTCTTTTCTTCATACTCTTCTCGGTCGTAAGCAAAACAGAACATAGGTCTGTCAAGAATCGCATAATCAAAATAGGTACTTGAATAATCAGATATCATCATATCTGAAATTGCATAAAGGTCATTTAAGACTGGATAACTCGAAACATCCTTAACAAAACTATTTTCTTGAATATTCATAGCGGCAGATACCGCATAATGAGCACGCACGAGTAACACATATTCTCCATCTAATCTTTCTTCCCATTTTTTGAAATTAATTGGAGGTGCAATGAAGAAATCCTTCTCTTCATTCACAAGATATTCACGATAAGTAGGTGTGTATAGAATAACTTTAGCCCCCCTTCTTATATCCAAAGCACTTTTTATTGACTCCAAATCCAATTCTGTATATCTTAAAAGCGCATCATTTCTTGGAAGATCACTCAATAATATTGCATTCGGATCTGCATGCCATATCCTCGCAAAGATTTCCCTGTCAAATTCACTTTGGGCACACCTGATAGTAGATACGTCTAAAAGACCTGTCTTCTTTAAAGTTTTTGCAAGCATACTTCCCTGATTTTCCTCCCCTCCAATTTTTTTTAGTGGAGTCCCATGCCATGTTTCGACCTTAATCGTTCTTTCTCTCCTTATGAAAATGTCTCGATCCATCCCTGAATTACTTATCCAAACTTTACTGTAAAGCAAGGCATAAAAAAAAAGGATGGTATCTATCCTGATTTTTCTCCCTCTGGGCATCTCAACCTTATCCGGTTCGACAAATGCCCATATCAAATCCCAATCATTAAACTCAGGACGTTGGATAATCTCATCATATATTGCCTTGGGGCTATCGTCAAACTTTCGCCCACCAAAAGAGCAGAAAAGAATAGTTTTTCCCCTTACAGGTACGAAAAGACCTATAAATTCCAAAAACGCTCGTGCTGTCTTCCAAAATAAATTAAGAACAGCAGGGTTTTGTTTCAAGAACAATATTAGACGTTCTCGCATAATGATTTACTTATAATTATACCCACCATTAACTTCTATCAAACTACCATTAACAAACGGATTGTCAATACAAAACTCGAAAGCTTTAACAATCTCGTTAATCGTAGCAAATCTGTGAATAGCAGTTTTCTTGTAAATATTCTGTTTAATCTCTTCCGGTTTTTCCTTCTGCCACGGAGTCTCAACAAATCCAGGTACAACAGCATTGACAGTAGTATCTGTCCCTTCAAATTCTTTTACCAAGTTCTTACATAATGCGTGAACTGCCGATTTTGTCACGCCATACGCCAGCACCATAGCGTGAGGATTCAATCCCATTTGAGAACCAGTAAAGAGAATCCTTGAACCATTTGGAATAATCGGGAAAAACTCACGTATCATAATGTAATGAGAGTTGACTGCTACCTCCATCATAGCATCCCAATCCTTATCCTCATATTCCGTGAAACTCTTGCGGATACTCATTCCTGCATTGCAATGGATACAATCTAGATGGTCGGTCTTGCTCTTTACATAGTTGATGAACTTATAGACCTCTTCACGATTGGTTTGATTACAATTGATTGCCTCAAAGTTCTCTATCTTTTTGGTAAACTCAGACCCAACGTATGTTGCAAAGACGTAATAGCCCTTGCCCACAAGCATTTTGACGACACCCAATCCCATTCCTGAAGTGCCGCCTGTAACTACTGCATATTTCATATCTCGATGTAATTTTCTTTCTTGTTGAACTTCTCAATAATCTCAGCAATGGCAACACTCTCCCTTCTGCGGAGTTTATAGCAGCTTCTTCTTTCGTTAACTATCATCGAGACGAACTCCTGAATCTCATATCTGAGGCCCTCGCCATCATAGCTGTAGAAATACTTCTTATTCTTCGTCTGGTCTTCATAGCGAACCTCGAAGAAGTCTGTCAGCCACCAAGGAGCTGGAACATAGATATAGCCCTTGGTTCCTGAGATCACAAGGTTACCCTCTGTTTTAACTCCAATACCCAATGTAATTGATGATGTGGCGTGAGGATAGTTGATGACAGCCTTTGTATAAACATCAACTCCATTCTCAACCTTTGAGTGAAAATCAATATCAGTATAGTCTTTCCCGAGAAGCTTTATGATTGCCATCAAAGTCAATGGTGCGTGTTCGTTCATAGCTCCACCTGCCTGTGCTGCATCCAGTTCTCGTGTAGGAGCCGAAACCATCTTGGAGAGAGAAGCCTTTACATCCACAACATCACCAATGATTCCACTCTTAACGAGTGTTACGATATGGCAGAATGATGGACAATATGCTGTTTTGCTTGCTTCAAGAAGCACCAGATTGTGAGCCTCAGCATAGTCATACAATTCTTTTGCCTGAGCGCCTGACAGAGTGAATGGGATTTCACAAAGCACATGTTTTCCAGCATAGAGGGCATCCTTCGCATACTGATAGTGAGTTAGATGAGGACTAGCAATATAGACAGCATCCACCTTGTATAGGAACTCTTTATACCCTTCAGAATATGAATCCACCTTGTGGAACTTGGCAAATGCATCTGCACGTTCTTTTTCGGGATTATATACTGCTGTAACCTCAATGCCATTTACAACCTTTGATTCAGGCACAAACCTATGGGCGATTCTGCCTGATCCTACGATTCCGACACGGAACACATCCTGACTCTCCGCACGAAGCTGTGTTGATGAGATTCCTTCGGTTCTTGGCAGATATACCACCTTGCAATATTCGTTCAGATAGTCGAACTTGCCAACCCAATCCGAACCGATTGCAAAGATATCCACATCATACTTCTGGATATCATCTATCTTTTGACCAAGATAATCCTCAATGATTATCTCATCGGCATATCCCGTCTTGCGGACAGCTTCAACTCTTTCGAGTACATTGTTGCGCACATTGAGTTTACCTCTTCCCTTGTCGAAACTATCACTCGTTACCCCAACGATAAGATAGTCCCCGAGCTCCTTTGCTCGCCTGAGGAGGTTGATATGACCTTGATGAAGAAGGTCGTATGTGCCGTAGGTAATTACTTTTTTCATATTTTAGTTTCTTGCAAATTTCTGGAACACCCACCCTCTCAGCCAGTTCGGCATAACTACCTGAACGGCGAATCGTATGGCAGTGTTATACACATACTTTGGGAAGCCAATCACACCTTGCTTCCACATATATTTCTGGAGCTTCGCCTCGCTCTTGAAGTACTTCATGCCCCCTCTGCGTTGGTACATCTCTTCACCTACACGTACATTCACAAAGTTCACCTGTACGTTGTAGAACTTATGGCCTGCCAATGCCAGACGAATCCACAGGTAATAATCTTCCTCACAATACCAGTCGATAAAACCGCCCACTTCCTGCACCTTACTCTTTTTGTACATCACAGTAACAAGGTTAAGCGGACAACGACTCTTCAGATAATCCTTAATGTCATCGTCCTTCTCAGGCACGATTCGACTACCCACGACATTCGAAGTCTCACCAACAAATTCGTTGATGTTACCTCCAATCACTGTTGCCTCCGGGTGTTCTTCAAAAGCCTTCAGTTGCATCTCAAAACGAGTCGACACGGCAATATCATCAGCGTCCATAATGGCCACCAACTCGTTTGAGGCATTTTCCAAACCACCCTGACGGGCTGCTGCATGGCCACGGTTCACATCAAAAGATACTACCTTCATTACTGGAATTTCAATACAGAGTTCCTTTACAATAGCCTCTAGTTCCGCTGGAATCGGTCCATCCTCCACAAGTACTATTTCCGATGGCTTGACGGTCTGCTTATCATATATACTTTGGACAGCTGTATGGAAGTCCTGTGGATTGTCGTTCTTATAGACCGAAATTGCAACTGAAAAGTTTCGCATTATTTTTGACGTTTTCTGATTTCAGATTTGATTCTTCCATAAACATTCTGTCCAAGAATAAACTTCACAAAATTTACAGAATCCTGAATGAGTTTTTCTTTTTTGTAGAAACAGCCTTTGCACAAGACTGAATTGAAATGCTCCATTGTAAGTGATTTCTTGATTCCATATCGCCCAACGAACAATATTCCTTCACGATTCTTATACTCACCTATCTTTGAAGTATAGACTGTTGTAATGCCCAACTCTTTGAAAAATACAGAATCTTCATAATTCACATACCCATTTGGAACTGATATACAAGTGATGGGGTGTCCAATGATTTCATTCAAGAGCTTCACTGAATCTGTCCATTCTTTCCGTCTCTCGTCAAAACTCATCGAAGCCATATCTGCATTATGAGAACAGGAATGAGATCCTATGACATGGCCTCTTTCTGACAATTCACGAATCTGGTCGCTCGTCATAAAGCCATCAGTTCCAATATAATCAGTTGCTATAAAAAAGACACCCTTCAGATTATATTTTTCCAGAATTGGGGCTATTACGGTGAAGAAAGATATACCACCATCATCGAAAGTGAGAATCGACCAATTGTCAACCTCTAAGGACGCTACAGTTTTAACCTGCTGCTCAAACGTATCTTCGGACACCTTATAATAACAGGCACCTTTACTCGGGAATCCACTTTCCAATGGCGATTCACGATACACATCGTGGTACATCAAGACGGATTGTTTCATAACCGATTATTTTATTTTGTCAACTAAATATACGTAATACGGACGTACTTTCTTTAGAATAATATTTCTCGCCATAATCAAACCAAATCTTTTTCGCAGATACAGCCAAGGTTTCTTATCGTGCTCATCGTAATACTTAAAAACATTTGCACTATTCTTATCCGACTTCCATTGCTTGAATGAAATTTTCTTATGCAAAACATTTTCAAAATCAAACAATTCATCTATAAAGGTTCTATTTGATTGTACCTTTGTCGGGATACCAAAATAATCAACACCTGCACAACTGCATGCATAAGCAAGTGGAATATTTGCACCTGCTTGATAAAACAAATGTGAAGTTCCGTCATTTCGAAGATTTACTTCAAGGAAATATGCATTCCCATCTTTCATTGCGTACTCAAAACTAAAAAGACCAAAATAGTCTATCCTGTTTAAAAACTCTTCTATCTTGTCGCACCTGATTGATCGAGGAATTTCTGGGAAAAGATAGCCATGAGTACCATCGCCTGTATCCGAAAATCGGTCTTTTATCAAGATTCCCGCAAGTATAGTATTACCATCTCTCATTCTTCCTCCATATACCAAGCCTATCTTCTCTGTATCAATAAATTGCTGCAATATAAACTCGGATTCGTGACGGACTATTTTCAAAACGGAATCTAAAGTTTCCTTACCTTCACATACTTTGTATTTAAACTCATTATAATGCCCAGGGGTCTGATGGCTCGGTTTAATTATGCATGGGTATATCACTCCGTCAAGAGAAGAATCGAACTTAACGAATCTGGATTGAGGACAGAGAAAACCGAGTTTCTCTGCCAATACAGTCATATTGTTTTTATCTGTGTACTTCTCATGCATCCCAGCAACAGATGTTGTAGGAAGGATGAAAAATTTTTCCAATGAATCACGATTCTGATCAATGAAGACACTTATTCCATCCCCAGATGTAATGATGATAGGTTTAACTAGTTCATCTGCAAATTGGCTCAGCAGAAAATCCCTACCTTCTTCCTTGGACGAAACGGTCTTGAATGATGTGCAATACTTGCTTCGTGAAGCATATCCGCGAGCTCCACTTATCAGATAGAACACATCCACTCCGTTCTCGCCCAATTGTCGAAGCAATCCCAAAGCATTATAGTCGTCTGCCGCCCAAATGACAACCTTATTCTTTAGCTCACCCATATTACAAACTCTCTAGTAGATGAATTATCTTGCCACACTGTACCTTAGGGTTCTTGTACTCAAAAATAAAGTCCTGAGCCCTTTTGCCAAAAGCCTTAAGTTCTTCTTCAGGTTTCTCGCACACTTCAACCATTTTGTTTCGAAGTCCCTTTGCGCCTTCTCCTTCAACATAATAAATATATTGACCGTATTCTTCGGGCATACACCCCAGATGGAACATGACAGTTGGAGAACCAGATGCCATATAGTCCATAGTCTTTGAAGGAAAGAAATAAAGAGCTGCATCAAAATCCGGTTCCGCTCCATTGACCATAATAGTCGCCCTGCGCTCGTGGTCAAGTACTTCCTCGCGAGTCATTGGTGGGAACCAGGTGATACGCTTGTCTTTTTCAGCCACTTTAAGAAGCTCAGTTTTGTATTCGCCATCCCCTCGAATCCATAATCTATAGTCATCACCTTCTATCATCTCAAAAGCATCAACAATAGTCTTAATTCCCTTGAATGCACCAAGATTCCCGGCAAACATTATCGTCTTATATGGCTCCTTCTTGGGTTCTTCAGCTGGTCGTTCGCCTTGGAAGATTCCCTCCATAAGCACCCATGGTTTCCCCTCAATAGGCAAGCGTTCACGCATAGGTTCACTCAACAGAGCAAAGCAATCAATACGCCTTATACACCAATCAATAATCTTCTTGTCAACCTTCTTTGCAAATGTCCTCAAGGTGTTACCTTTTCCATGCATAAATTCAGGGAGGTCTGGCACAATGAGGCAAGATTTTTGTATTCGTTTCCTTAATGTAGCTACAGCCAGAAGAAATGGAGAGTGCACTTCATATATCACTACTACATTCTCTTTCCCTTTTTCGAGAAACTTCTTCAGTTGTCTTCTTGTTCTGACAAAACGAGAAATCATACAGATAAATGGGAGATTCAAAAGCCCTGTATAAATATAATTTCCCCGATTATTTCCATACGACATAACCCTTGGTTTGAAATGCAATCGTTTGAGTTTCGGGAATGGAGTTGTGGTCCAATTGGTGATGATTTTCATTTGCGGACAATGTTTAATGAAGCCTTCTAATAAGGCCTCTTGAAGAGTATGACCCGCAAAATTCACATACGACCCAATTCTTTGCATTTCAGCAAGGATCTTATCAGACGTTGAGGAGCCAATAAAAATAAAGTTTGTATCTGTCATCATTAAAAATCCTCTAAAAATTTACTTAAATCAGAAAAGAGTAAGCTTTTCCCCCGCAAATAATCTTCTTCTTTTTCCCACCATTTCTTTTCCAGCAACATTTTAATCTCTTCATCACTATATCTATATCCAGTAATTTTTGCAGGAACACCAGCAACAATAGCATAGGGAGGGACATTTTTTGTTACTGTTGCATTAGCGAGGACAACGGCTCCATCTCCTAATACCACTCCTCCAATAATAGATGCACCTTCTCCAATCCAACAATCATTTCCTATTATTGATGAATATTCTCCTTCATTATTTGTTTCATTTTGTTTTACAAATTGATATTCTTCAAATAATTGCCTATTCACATAAGAGTTTCCAATGGCAGAAGTCTTAGCATAAAAAACAGGATGGGTAGAGACAAAGGGGGCTTTAAGAGGATGTCTTCCTGAAATTACATGAACTCTATCTGCAATAGAGGTATAGCGGCCAACTCTTCCCAATATAATAGAATTATCGCCTATATATGAACACCTTCCAAGTTCACCCTTAAATATGGAAAATTTACCAATTTTATTATGCCCTTCAAATTTCGAGACAGGAAGTATTCTTGAAAAAAAGCCAAACTTAACATCTTTTCCTCGATTCTTCCAATAAGTTAAAATCGTGTTTTTAAACAATGACATACCTAAATCAATTTTATATCCACATAAGCGTCTACTATTATAAAAATGGAAAATCGCAATGCTAATTACTAAATATCAACATTTTACATCTATACACACAACGATTTGAAACACTCACAATACAAAGTAACAACTCTTTGCAATAAACAGTCTTGATTTTAAGGCTTTTATCTCAAGCTGTCAAGCAAAAAACATAAATCTCAGATTTTAGTGGACAATAGTGATTTTATTCAACATTTTTTAAATATGAGACAGCCACTTTCTCATCAGTCATACTACATGCTGTTTCATAAGCATTACGCGAAATAGTTTCAAGTTGTTTTGGTGACATGCTTTTTATTTTATCTATCAAACCACTCAATTCCTCAACATTACCTGGCTCACATAAAAAACCATTTACCCCATCTACGATAAAACCATCAGCTCCTTCTCCTCGACTAGCAATTGTAATACATCCTTGAGCCATTGCTTCAACATATACAAGCCCAAACGCCTCAGGAGAGCTAACCATAACAAAAACTTGACTAGAATTCATCAATAATTGAGCGTTCTCTCTAGGAATCTTTCCATGAAACCTTACATTCTTGCTCTCTTTTAATTCTGATACTAAAGCTACTAGTTCATTCAATTCTGGACCATTTCCAACAATATCAAGCGAATACTCTTGGGCAAAAAATGTATTGTATAATGATTTTACGAGCGTATCTATGTTTTTATTTTTTGCAAGGCGTCCAACATAAATGAATTTATCAACTCCTTCATCAAAGTGCTTTGAGGGATAAAATTTTGGGATATAACTTGAAGGTATTCCCGACAAACACACGAATTCTCTTTTTTTCACGCCAAAAGTATTCTCAAATTGTTTTTTCAAAGACTCAGAACGGAAACCAATTGCGTCAATGAACTTAAGATTGGTCATCATTTGCTTTGAGAAATGTACATCATTATGAAATACGATTGATGTTTTAGTGTTAGGATAATCATGCTTGATCATTGGCATATATGATGCCATATCAGTCCAATGAGAAACGACAATATCTGGAATAAAAGAATCTTTCGACAAAGAATCTCTTAGAAATTGGTAAGCTGAAATGATGTTTTTCCTTGGAGTACTTCTTCCTGGAATTGGATGAACGACGGGAAAGTAAGTAACATGAATCCCATCAATAATATATGAATCATTATATCTTTTGGGTTTTAGGAACACAACACTCCACATCTTTTTCATTGCATACTTTGGGAACAATGTTCCAATCCAAGAATAGACTATAGGTAATGTGTTATTTAAATGAAAAACACGAACATTGTATCCCATTTTTTGCCATTCTTTCACAAATGATTGACAAACATTGGTAGCATGGTATTCAGGATCGGGGGTAGGGAAAATCGATGTTAGCATTAATATATTATTCTTTTTTTCCGCCATGATTTAATATCTTTAAGTATATATCAATTTCTTTTTGCACAGCTCTTTCCCAAGAAAATGAATTTGGATAAAATACTTGATTCGAATCTTTTAATAATTCAACAATTCGTTTGGAAATATTGGAAACAAAATCATTATCAAGAGGAAATACATTGTCTAATCCTATTGATTCAGGAATCCCTCCCACATTGGAACCCACAACTTTTGCCCCGCATTTTAGAGCTTCTAATGTCACCAATGGTAATCCTTCATTTAAACTAGGCAACACTAAAACGTCTATGACATTCATATAATCGGGCATTTCATCAGGAGTTTTTTTCCCTAGAAAACTACAATCAACATTTAGGTTTTGAAGTTTGTTTTTTAGAGTTGATTCCAATACTCCATCCCCAATAATCCAATAGATTATTTTACCTTTATAAGTATTTGATACTTCTCTAAAGATATCCGGCAAACACAAAACATTTTTTATAGAGAATAAATTTCCTACATAAGCCACCACTTTCTTTTCACCAACTCCATATTTGTTTCGCAAGGCTGTTCGCTCGCCATCATTGTAACGAGTAAACCTTCCAGAAGGCCCGGTATAAATTACATCCTTAAAACCATCTGTTATTATTTCATCAGATTTTTTTAGCAAAGCTTTGCTGACGAACAAATTACAATCTGCATTTTTTATGATCCGGCCAACGAGATCCACATAATGTTTGCCACGAGAAGGCGCTATATTAATATCAGAGCCATGCCATGTGGCGACAAATGGTATATGGTATTTTCTTTTAATAGCCTCTGCAATATAATGGCACGATACATCATGAGTCGCAATTATATCATACTGCCTTAGTGTCTTTTGAACTTTTTTAGAGAATAAAAACGATTGCGGTAATTTTAACAACTTGGTATAGACTATGTTTTCCAACAAAGTATAAGTGTGCCACAAATTATGGTATACTACACCATCAATTTCTGATTTACAAGCACGAAAGTGTTTGTGATAATTTTCATTTGCCAACTTTGAAAACAGCCAGCTATTCTCAGATCGAATTATAAAAACATCACATGTCACAGCATCAGCTAATGCAAAACGCAGGGCTTTTTCGTGCACGTAGTTCATTATGCCCTTTCTATTAGAAAGGTCACCCGACGCGAATAGTGCAACTCTAATCATATACGACTACGAATTATTCTCGATGGATTACCTCCAACCACCGAATACTCTGGGAAATCCTTAGTTAAAACACAACAAGCAGCTATGATACTTCCTTTAGCAATATGACGTCCTACCATAATTGTCACCCCTCTACCAATCCAAACGTCATCTTCTATTGTAATAGGTTTTGTTTCCGAATATCCTTGTTTCATCATTGGAATATCAATTCTTTCAAAAGCATGATTACGCGAATGAATGTAACAATCCGGCCCCATCATTACATTATCACCAATTATTGAACCATCAGGGACAACACATCTCAAACCAAGTCCAGAATTGTTGCCAATACGAATATGATCTCCGATGCCAAAGGAGGCCAATCTTTCTATATTAACATTTTCACCACAATACTCGAATATGTTTTTGCACAACTTATAACGAATTTTTTTTGCCAATTTACCACCATAAGGATTATAACTAGTTGGTAAATATTGTGCAAATTTGTAGTAAATAAAACGACAAATTGATTTCTTAAAATTCTTCATTAGTTTAAGTTAATTTTGAAAATTGTACAACTGAATAATAACAGATATATATATAAAATGCGTAGAAAACAAAAATACCTAAAGACATGGGTTCGAGCGTAAAAATACAACTGCATAAATATATCAATAATGAGATTATATAAGGAAGGCGAGTTCTTTCTTTTATTTGAGTTATTGGCTTTATTAAAATGGAAATAAAAGAAATAAACCCCACTATTCCATACTCAATTAAAAAGGCAAAATAATCATTATGAAGCCCTATTCTTTTATTTGTTCCAAGATTCATGGAGTTTTCAAAACCAAATCCAAACAGATAGTGCCAAAAATTGTTCGAGTCAATAAAAGCAGTAATTTTCGTTTTCCAAATTTCCAATCTTCCTGACCCTCCATTCGTATCTTGTTCTATTCTAAAGAGCAACAAATCAAATGCGGATGAAGCGTACAAGTAATACACAAAAACAGCCAAAGCACTAATAACTATCGCTTTATATACAATATTTGTTTTTGATGTAATGAATAAAATTGCACAGCCAATACATAAAGATAAGATTGCACCCCGAGAAGCTATTAATACTATGATAGAAATTGTAAGCCCCAATACAATTACCAAGAATACTTTTTCAACTACAGAGCTTTTTTCTGACAGTAATCTGACTAAAGAAACCATTGTTCCCATCCCAACGATAGAACTAAAATAATTCGGATCTATCCATCCAATTCTATCCAAATTCTCTTGAACACTATAAACCTGAGCATATCGGTCTCCTATTACTAAAAAGAGAATAGACAAAGCAAAAGAAACTATAATAAATGAATAAGAAAATAGATTAAATGTTTTTATGTCATGGATGTCTAAAAATGGCACAAGAAATATAATAATAAGAAAAGTCCAAGTAATATTACTTATTTCTCCATTTATCATTAGATTAACTAAAAGCGAAAGGAATAATAAAAAACAAATAGTTTTTGAAGGAACTACCGATGACTGTTGTTTTGCTGATTTATAATTACAACAAAAAAACAGGAAAGCAAATAATGCATAAATGGACAAAGAACTAGGCATATAAGAATATGCCGCACCATAGGATGCAATTGTAAAAAAAATTGTATAAGGGATAAATAATGATAGCCTTTTAAAAAAAGCTGGAGCAACAACTGCAATTAAATAAAAAAAACGAAGATATAATGGAGGAGCTGTCGTGGAATTAGTCCATGAAAGCAATACTACTAAGAGAAATACATAGTATGCAATCAAAAATACTTTATTCTTTTTCATCAGTTGGATTTTTATAATTATTAAACGCTTCGCAAGTGGTAGGAGACGGAAGTTGATCAATATTTGTTTTGACCACTTTTGCAGGATTCCCCGCAGCAATACAATTGGCCGGCACATCTTTAGTAACCACAGAGCAGGCTGCAATTATACTATTATCTCCAATTGAGACTCCTTTGCATATTCTAACATTTGAGCCGATCCAACAATTCGATCCAATTATTATTGGGGAATTTGCCGAATGTTTCCATTCTCTAGCGTCACTGAGTCTTGGCGTGGTTCGCATATATTTTCTAAACTGAGGAGACACAGGATGGTTATTATTATCACAAATAGTTGTATTAGAAGCGACAGTAGAATAAGGACCAACTTCAACTCGATTCACACACAATACTTGCGAAGATGGAGCCAATCTTGAGTGTTCATGCATTATAACAACACCTTTAGAACGAACATGAATAGTGCCCTCTAACCAACAACAATCCTTCAATATTACTTGATTGTTTTTTGCGCCATCACCTAGAATTACATTGGCGGTTATAGGCAAATAATGATTTACCCCTACCAATGTTGCATTATTCTTAATAATTGCCAATGCTTTTTTTGATTTAATAAAAGAAATCAATTTAGTTATTATCATGTTTTTCCTTTTTAAAATTCATATTTGAAATAAATTGTTTTACAATATTTTTTTCTGTATCATTTAAAACAAAGAAATATGATATAGAAGCAACACTCCCAATACTTAATATACAGTTTATAAGCAATCTCCAAAAAGATTCTTTTACAAACCAAAATATGATGAAAGGTAATATTGGTGACAATAATGTAACAATCAAACATGGCCAGATTACTTTAAAAACATAATCTTTATAGCTAAAATCAAACAATGAATGTAAAACAATCAAACAAACTATTTGATTTATGATGACAACAATAATTGTAACCCAATATATAAAGTACGGAGAAGCTCCATAATAAAATGACAGCCAAGACAATGGAACAATTGAACAAATAATCAAACTTGTTGTTATTTGAAATTTTTTTAGTTGTCCAACCGCATGAACAACTTGTACTACAGGTGTATTAAAATTACTCAATAACATCGCAATAATTGAAAGAACAGTTAGCGTTATTGTATATTCCGGGACGTCGCCTAACCATAATTCGAGTACATATTTCATCTCGATAATTAAAGGGAGGGAAACTGCAAATAGCATCAAGTATGTTGTTTTAGACATACTATACATTAATGTTCTTGTTCTAGAATAATTTTCTTCTGCATACGATTGAACCAATTGAGGGCGAAATGAGATAATAATATTTGTGGAAAACTGTTTAATAGCCGCCATAACTTGATTTGATATTCCATACGCTGCATTTAATGCTGCACCAAAATAACGATTTAGCACAACAGCAGACCCTTGATTTTTAAACACATAGGCAAATGATCCTAAAACATTCCAACCTGTAAATGACAACAAAGATTTAATATCCGTTTTACTAACGAGTCCACTCCAATGAATACTTTTAAAATGTGATTTCGCATAAACAAAATATAACAAGAAATCAACAACACTAATTATCAGCAAAAGAAGACCATAAAATTTTAATTTATCAAATGCAACGAAAGGTATAATTAAAACAATAAGTAATTTAATAAGGACGTCAATAACACTTACAATGGCATAATAACTCATTTTTTCATAAGCCATGATCGCAGCGCTATAGGGTATTTGTATGATTAAAAAAACCATTTGAATTACAGAGAATTGAAAGACTAAACGTGCAGCCGATAATCTCTCAGGATTGATTATTAGTTTATGATTCAAATACCACAATCCAAAACTTTCAACAAAAACAAGGATTATTATTGCTAAAAGAATCTGAATAATCAAAGAACAATTGTAAACTCGTGTAATATTTACGCCACCTGTTTTTCCAATTTCAAAGTTGTAAAAACGTTGAATGGCATTAGACATAGAAGTATTAAGGAACCCAAACATGGATACGAACCCACAAACAACATTATAAACACCATAGTCCTCAACACCAAGAACTTGTAATACAACTCTTGTTGTGTATAATGAAATCAAAAGAACAAACGACATTCTAATATATAGAAATAGCGTATTTTTTGCTATACGTTTATTATTTGAAGAATTATCGGACATTATTATTCTCTTATTTAAGCATTTAATAAAAATTCGTTCAACTATCAGTCAAAATTCGTTCATTACATTTCCAAAGCAAACTGTTAAACCATCTAGAAATTGAATGAGTTGAAAAGGCATGTGAAAACAGGTTGGTTGTATTGTTATGGGATAATTTGGTTTTAAAATTGTCTTTCCCTGAAAAAAGTTGACTCACAAAGAAGAGACAACAATGCTCAAACACTAGACAGAAAAACAGGCCAAGTATTACGACGAGGTAATACGGCTTCACTATGAAGAAGGGTATGGAGAAGACAGGGTTGCAAAGATTTTGCCAATAGGTCATACCACAGCAAACAGATGGATTGCTAACTTTGCAGCCGAAAACGGACAAACACCCAGGCAAGTCATGAAGCAAATGAAGCAAATTAAGCAAACGGAGCAACCCGCGAAGCCGGATGAACTGGAAGCTCTGAAGGCGAAGGTCGCCGAACTGGAGAAGCAGCTTAAGTATGAGAAGATGAAGGCAGAAGCCTACGACACGATGATAGACATCGCTGAGAAGAAGTTCAGCATTCCGA
>JAZQPN010000479.1:0-1783 GCA_045628585.1 Bacteroidales bacterium
CGTGCCACGCTTTGCGTGTCGTCGCAAGTGGGTTGCAAGATGGATTGCCTGTTTTGCGCCACGGGCAAACAGGGTTTCCAGAAAAACCTTTCGCCTGCCGAAATCCTGAACCAGATTTTCAGTCTGCCTGAATTTGAAACGTTGAGCAACATCGTTTTCATGGGCATGGGCGAGCCTTTGGACAATTACGACAACGTGATGCGCGCCCTTGAGGTACTGACTGCCGAATGGGGGTTGGCCTGGAGCCCGACTAGAATCACCGTTTCCACCTGTGGCCTGATTCCGAATCTGAAGCGTTTCCTCGAGGAGTCGAAATGCAATTTGGCTATCAGCATGCACAGTCCTTTCCACGACGAAAGACTGAAAATCATGCCAGTCGAAAAGGCTTATCCGATTAAGGAAGTCATTCATACCGTGAAGCAGCACGATTGGCACGGACAACGCCGCCTTTCGTTTGAATACATCGTTTTCAAAGATATGAACGACACGGGCGACCACATCAAGGAACTGGCGCGGCTGTTGGGCAGCTTGCGTTGCCGCATGAACCTCATTCGTTTCCATGCCATCCCGAATCTTCCTATGAAAAGCCCCGATAACCTCAGCATGGCTGCTTTCCGCGATGCGCTCAACAACAAGGGCATCATCGCCACCATCCGTGCTTCAAGAGGCCAGGATATTGACGCAGCTTGCGGACTGCTGTCGACGAAAAACGCTGCGCAACACTGATTCTCTGTCAAAATAAATTCGTATTATTGCGCCGTAAAAAGAAAGGACGAAAAAAATGACAACCCAACTCAACGATTCTCAACTTCATCTGCTCAAGTTGTTATCATTTGCAAAACGACAATCTGATTTGGATGAAATGACCCAAGTCTTGATTGATTATTATTCCAAAAAGCTGAAAAAGGACACTGATGCACTTTGGGCATCGGGCAAATTAAGCGACGAATTAATGGAAGAAATACTCAATTCTCATATCCGGACTCCTTATCAGCAATGAATAAAATCGTTCTTGACACCAATTGTCTGGTCGTTTCCGTTTCGCCAAGTTCAAAGTATCACATTGTGTGGGACAATCTTGAAAAAGGTGAATACGATTTGTTTGTAACGGACGAAATAATCTATGAATATCAGGAGATTTTGGAGCATTTCATTTCTCCTGATGTTGCTTCTGAAGTCGTATGGTTGTTGCTGAATCTCAAAAATGTCCATTTGGTTGAGACTTATTACAAATTCAATCTCATAAAACAAGACCCTGATGATAACAAGTTTGTCGATTGCGCCATTGCCGTCGGAGCAACTTACATTGTCAGTAACGATAACCATTTCAACGAATTGAACAAATATGATTTTCCAAAAGTCGAGCACATAAACATATACAAATTTATGGATTGGCTTAAAGAAAATCATAAATGAAACAAGCCCCCGTAATGGTCAAATGCTTTTTTTCAACTTGTTGACAATTTGCGTCAGATTCTTGAAAGATTTATGTCCGAAAAATCACCCGATTTGGCTCCAATCGAAGGTCTGGGCGAACAATTCCTTGTAATGTTCCCGCAGAAGGCGGTTTTCGGGCAAAGCCAATTTCGGATCGGCATCCAAAAGGCGGATAGCCATGGCGCGTGTCTGCTGAATCAGTGCGCCGTCTTTTTGCAGGTCGCCAATCATCATCTCGATTTGTCCTGACTGCCGTGTGCCGCCGGTTTCGCCTGGACCGCGCAACTCCAAATCCACTTCGGCAATTTCGAAGCCGTCGTTGCTGTTGACCATGGTCTCCATGCGT
>JAZQPN010000480.1:0-3617 GCA_045628585.1 Bacteroidales bacterium
GCTGCCTGCCAGCCGCAGCTGCAGAAAACCGTGCTGCAAGGCTTGGCGCAAGGCTCCTACTATGCCATCACCTATTATGATAGTTTGAACCGCAATTTCCAGAACGAAATAGACTCCATCTTCGCCCTCGTCGACCAATCCGTTTCGCTTTGGAACGACAGTTCCATCATCTCGAAAGTCAACCGGAACGAAGCCGTAGATTTGAATCAGGTTTTTATCGACAACTTCAACATTGCGCAACAAGCCTCTGCCTTGTCAGACGGTTATTTCGATGCTACCATCTCGCCTTTAGTGGCCGCCTGGGGTTTCAGCTACAGGAACGGCGACAGCATCACACCGCAACTGGTCGACAGCCTGAAACAATTTGTCAATTACCAATCCGTGCGCATCGAAGACGGAAAACTCATCAAGGACAATCCCAATATCACTTTGGATTTTAATGCCGTGGCGCAAGGCTACACTTCCGATATGATTGCTAACTTTCTTGCATCCAACGGCATACGTGATTTTTTGGTTGACACGGGTGGCGAAATCATGGCGCAAGGCGGCAAGCCCGACGGTTCGGATTGGATTGTAGGCATCGAAAAACCTGCCGCCAACTGGGATTCGGAACGCAACGTGCAGGAACGCCTTTATCTGCGCAACAAGGGTTTGGTCACTTCGGGCAGCACGCGCAAATACGTGGAACGCAACGGCAAACGCTATTCCCACTGCATTGACCCGAAGACAGGCTATCCAGTAGAGCACAACGTGCTGAGCGTCACGGTCATTGCTAATAATTCCGTTTGGGCCGATGCTCTGGCAAGCATCTGCATGGTGATGGGCATGGAAAAGTCGCTGCCCCTCATCGAAAGCCTCGATGGAGTGGAGGCCTATTATATCTTTAGCAATGACAAAGGCGAATTGGAGGTTTTTGCTACTGGCGGGTTTCAAGAAGCCATTATCAGATAACGCGCAACGGATGCAAAAAAAAGAAAATCAGGTGCAATTACACCTGATTTTCAGTATAATCCAAGAAACCTTATCTTATCTAACGGCAAATCTCATTGTTTCGCTTCCGTTGATAACCATCGTGTAGATTCCTGACGTGTAATTGCTTACGTCTATACGCTGCGTCGATTCCAAGGTTTCGACAAGTTGGCCGAGCAAGTTGTAAACCTTGACGTTTTCAACATCAATGCCTTCGATGGTGATGGTTTCCGATGCGGGATTTGGATAAATGCTGATGGCGTTTCCTTCATTTTCAACCACATCCGTAATCGTTGCGCAGGTCGGACATGACATTGCAAATCTGTCAGGATCATTGGTGTCAAATGAATAGACTTTTCTGATGCAATATTCATATTCGTCTTTTGCATTTTCATCGACATAGACGTTGCCCTTGATTGGTTTTGGCGTCAGGCAGACTTCGTTTTTGAACACCATAGTTCCGAGTACGCCGTTGTTTTCCTCAATGTAGCCGCGTAAGTTGAATGAATTATCCATGCCGTTGTTGGCAAGGTCGTACCAGCTGGTGCCGTTATCCGAATAAAGACGTCCGTATTGGTTTCCTGTATTCGGTCCGATAGGAGCCGGATAATCACCTGTCAAACTGACCATTACGAACCAAAGGCCTCTTGTGTTGCGGATGGCAACATATTCGTCAAGCGGGATGTCGATGTACTGGCCGCAACCGGTAGTCGTATAATCCTGCGTGTAAAGCAAGTTTTCAGGTGTCGTTTCGTCACCCTGATAAATCATGACCTTGCCGCGATGTGCTTCATAGTCGAACATCGCGACTTTCGTGACGCGGTAGGTGTCGTATGATGCCAAATCTTCGGCAGGGATATAGATTGCCCAATAAATCGGAGTGCCAGCCATCAAGCCAAGGCCTTCTTCATTGGTGCCATCATCGTAATACAAATAAGTGCCTTCAAGTTGTTCCTCTGCGTCCCAAGTCACAAGGACATTGTTGCCGAGGTTTTCAACTTCAACCGTTTCGTAACCTTCGTAGTTGTCGCAAGCCTTATAGACCCACTCGTGGTTTACCCATTCGCTTTGGCCTTCGTCGAAAACAGTCTGGACCGAAGTCGTATAAGACTGACCTTCAATAAGATTGCTTGTTTCGAACTGATAATAGCAGTCTACAACATTCTGAGCCACAAGTTCATCGTCAAGTTTGATATTGAAGCCGATGAAATTCCGCTTTGCCGTATTACCGAGTTCCACGTTTTTCAGGTCGAGCTTAAATCCGTTGGCATCGTAATGACGGAAGGCAATGTAGACATAACGGCCTGCGTATGCGCTAAGGTCAATGGTTTTGGTTTGCCAGCCGTAGGCTGCCTTTTCATCGAAAATGACTGTGAAATCGTCAGGATTGGTGGGACTTGCCGTTGAAATTGCAACGCCATAATGGTCGCGCGGATTGCTCCAATGGCTTGTGATTTCGTAAGTCAGGACTGATTTTTGGCCAATCATCACTTGTTTTGAAACCAGGAAATCGTCAGTGTGATATGATTCATATCCATCAGTCGATGAAGAAGTGGCGCAGTAAGCACCCACTCCGCCAAACGGGTCAAAACCGACCTGCCAGGTTCTGCCATCGTTGTTGCCATCAATCAATGTCCAGCCGGCAATGCTCAAGTTGAAAGGGTAAGAAAACGTCTCGCCATATTCGGGCTGCTCGGGATTTGCGTTGCTGACCCATTGGGCCCAACCTGTCGGTGAAACGTGAAGATTTTCAGGCGTTTCAATCTGTGCTTTCAGACTAATGAAACTGAAAAGCACCATTGCAATTAACAAGTAAAACTTTTTCATACGATAACTTTTTTTGATTTGATTCATTTACATTCGAGTTGCAAATTTACTTCTTTTTTTCAGAAATGCTCTACCTTTGACATAATATCTGCAACAATTCGGCATTATTCCGTATCTTCGCGCCCGTTTTCATAAATCGTCAAACAATGACCCTTTTAAGCCTATTTAATGTCCCCGACCGGCTGTCGTGGTGGTTCATCGCCATCATCACCTTGATTTTCACCGCCGGCGCTTTTTACGGGGCTGACTATCTTAAAACCTACAAACAACACCGCAAGGAACTCGGGCTACACGTTTTCTGGTACCTGCTGACCTTTGCATCGATGATTCTGCTGACACTGACCCAACATGCCGTCGCCTTTCTGGTGACCTGGGAACTGATGGCCCTCGGCAGTTTCTTCCTCATCATCTTCGAGAGTTGGAACAGCGATGTCATTAAGGCTGGTATCAATTTCTTCATCCAGTCGCACATCAGCGTGATCTTCCTGACCATCGGATTCCTGATGATGTACAACAAGACTGGTTCCTTCCTTTGGACGGATTGGACTGCCTATCAAGGTCCTTGCGGACTGCCGTTTGCCTTCGTGTGCTGCGGTTTTGCCATCAAGGCGGGCTTTGTGCCTTTCCACACATGGCTTCCCGTGGCGCATCCTGCCGCTCCGGCACACATCTCCGGCGTGATGTCGGGTGTCATCATCAAAATCGGCATCTACGGACTGCTGCGTTCCGTGATGATTTTCAATGTCGATTTGGTTCTTGCTGGTAAAATCATCCTTATTGTCGCCGCCATCAGCGGACTCTACGGCGTGATGATGGCCATC
>JAZQPN010000481.1:0-3207 GCA_045628585.1 Bacteroidales bacterium
TCAACAACTTCATCGTCAACGCCGTGGCCGCCATCGCCGCATACTGCTTCTTCCCTAAGAAACCTTCCATCTCTGTTGAAGCCTGTCCCGATAACCAATTGACTATCTTTTGATTGATTATGTCGAACTCACGTTAAATTATTAGCCAAAGCAAATTAAAACGCTATGGAATCTATATGATTGGCAAGATTGGAAAATGTGAATATAAATGTTTCACGGTTAGTGATAATACCGTATTTGAAATTATTGAATTCAGGTTTACAAAACTTCCATATACATCAAAGAGCAAATACAAGGTAATCTCTGATGCCGGTTACGGGTACAAAATCGTCCAGTCCACATTCAACGGCCTATGTGCGATACTGACTCCACAACGCCGATTGCTGACAAAGTATGCCTTTGACGGCATAATAGGATTTCACCATTAAAGCGACGCATATAATGTCGTATACGCATCTTAAAATGAAGCACAAATACTACGAGAGCAGGATGCTCAAGCCATCCTTAGCCAATTACACTTATGCCAAAAGGATTGTGGCTGAAGTCATAAGCCGTACGCTACGCCCTGGGATAAATAAAGCGTGGCTGAATTAAGCCGCTCTTGAGTTTCGCTTGGGATGTATAACCCAATTATGGAACCTGTGGGTCAAAAAGTATATTATTGCCGCTGTTTTTTCGCTTCGCTAAACGCAAATTATCGTAAATGAATCATAAATAAAAAAACTACAATTAAATGTATATCAGTTAATTCACATTTATTTTTTGAATAATTTGTGGCAATTTGCTTTTGACAAGAAAACAATTGCAAACGTTGAAATGTGTTACAACTTATTTGTTAAGCGTAACTTAACAAACTATCGTATTTTAGTATAAAACAGAGAGTTAAAATTCAAATACAGCATTTTATCAAAGTTTCCAAATCCAAATCCTCGCCTTTTACGACAAGCTGCGCCTGTTCATAGAACGACATTCTTGCGCCATAATGCTTCTTGACAAATGCCGTCAATTCGGCTTCGGTCTTGTCTGTCACCAAAGGCCGTTTTTTCTTTGAAAGCATGATGCGACTGACCGCCGACTGCGGACTGATTTTCAAGAAAACAGTCTTTCCATGCTCGTTCATCCATGCCATATTGTCGTTGAAACATGGTGTTCCGCCCCCTGTTGAAATGACGGCATTTTCAAGATTTTCAGTGCTTTGCAAAATCTGAGACTCTAATTTTCGGAACAAGGCTTCATCGTATTTGTGGAAAAAATCATCGACGGAGATATGATATTTTTCCTCAAACAGAGCATCTGTGTCATAATGCTCCCAGCCCAAGCGATGAGCCAAGCGTTTGGCAGCGGTCGTCTTGCCCGCGCCCATGTAGCCGACCAAATAAATACGGTTCATTGCGCTTCCGTAATCATCTTATACTGACACAATTGCAGTTTTCCATCGCCATCGCGGAGGTGCATTCCATTGCCTTGGCAATAACGCCAAACCTTGCATTGGGCACATTCGTCTTTCTTCATCCACGAGCGGTCGCGGTATGGCTGGAAACGGTTTTGCCATATTTCCCAAAACGAATCCTTGTAGATATTGCCCTGATGATAGTCGTTGCGGATGCTCAAACAGCCAGATATGGAACCATCGGCCAAAACCGAAGCAATGTTGATGCCGGCACTGCACGAAAAATAATGGCTCCTCACCTGCCCTTCGTAACGGCCCAAATAGCCATCGCAACCATAGTCAGTCGTGATTTTGCCTTGCAACCTCGTCTGTTTGATAAACTCCATCATGTAGACAAACTGCTCGTTCGACAATTTTAAATCAGGCTCATTGGCGGCGCGACCAAAGGGAAAAACGGTGAAAAGCCGCCATTTTGGAATACCCAAACCTATCAGATAATCACGGAATTGCGGCAGATATTTAATGGTGCGTTGATTGACGCAGGTAATCACATCCCAAGTCAGTTCGGGATGCTGTTTCATGGCCTCGACAGCCGTCAGCACGCGCTTGAAACTTTCAGGATTGCCACGCATCCAATTGTGGTCGTCCTCAAAACCATCGAAACTGACGGCTATGGAGCTCAGTCCGTTGGCAGTCAGTTCGTTGAGTTTTTCAGATGTCAGGAACATGCCGTTTGTCACCATGCCCCAGATAAAACCGCGTTTCGTGATTTCGGCACCGCAATGCGCCAAATCCTTGCGCATCAGCGGCTCGCCGCCCGTGGTGATGACCATGATTTTGCCAGGATCCTGTTTCGTTTTGATTTCATCAAGCACTTTCAGGAAATCATAAAGGGGCATGTCTGTCTGTTCGGAAAGTGTACGGCAATCGCTACCGCAGTGACGGCAATTCAGATTGCAGCGCAAGGTACACTCCCAAAACAATTGGTGAAGTTCGTGATCCTCAATGCGTTGCTTCAATACAGCATGATTGAGTTCAAGCGAAACTTTCTGCAAAAACGAGTATTCGCGGCTCATTCCTTATCCAAATCTTCCAGTTGTTTCTGGATTTCGGCGGCTTCGGTCTTGAGGCGATTCGTCTCATTGCGAAAGCGTTCCATCACTTCAGGCGAACCGTAAATGCAGGCACCTTCGCGACGTCTCAAGATATTGGAAATGGAATCCAGCTGCTGCTGAAGCTGTTCTCTACGGGATTGTCTATCAAGGCCTTTCATTTCATTAATGCGTTGTTCGATTCTGTCCAGACGAGCATTCATTTCGTCTATGCTCTCTTGGTTTGCAACAGGAACATTCACTTCCGGACTACCATAAAGGGTCTCAAATTTATTGTCTTTTGAGGAATCCTTGCTGCTTGTGCAAGCAGCTAAAAACGCAAGGCCTGACAAGAGGCTAATCCAAACGGTACGTACGACTTTCTTCATGATAAAATGTGTTATAACGTGGCAAAGATAATATTTTTTGGCAGTATGAAATGCAAAAAGATCTCCACCGAACAGTATTTTTCACCAAAAACATCTTTCCATTCATCTTTTTCATTTACCTTTGCCGAAAAATAGACGAGACATGGAAAACGGCAAGGAAAAGACACGGCGTTACATTAATCCGCTCACCGACTTCGGTTTCAAGAAGATTTTCGGCGACGAGGAAATCATGCGCGAGTTTCTCAACGACTTGATTGAACCCGAATCACCCATCGTGCAGGTCACGTTCATCGACAAGGAGATGCAGCCCGAAACGAAATATGAGCGAGGCGTGATT
>JAZQPN010000482.1:0-2376 GCA_045628585.1 Bacteroidales bacterium
ACAGATTTTTGAGGCGGCCATCAATGGAAAATTGGGTGAAAGTCATCGCGATTATATGTCGCATCCTGCTGATTGGTATCGTTTTAACGACAAGGTTTTGGTGTATCACACGCTCACCGACACTTGGTTTGAAAACGGCTCGTTTCCGCAGTTGGCCAAGGCAGGTGCGGCCATAGTTCCTTATCAGAATGGTTGGCTTGTGATTGGTGGCGAGAGCAAGCCTGGCATTCGTTCTAACGAGGTTTCACTGGTCAGTTTAGAAAATAGAAAGTCGTTTGGTTGGCTAAATTGGCTGGTATTGATTGTCTATCTGGCGGGCATGTTGCTTTTGGGCTATTATTTCATGCGCAAGGAAAAAGGCGGCGACGATTTCTTCAAAGGCGGAGGCCGCATTCCTTGGTGGGCAGCGGGCATCAGCATTTACGCTACCATGCTGAGCGCCATCACCTATATGGCTTATCCAGCCAAGGCTTACGCTACCAACTGGACTTATTATCCGATGCTCATCACCATTCTGTTGGTGAGTTTTCCGGTCATCAAATACTACCTGCCGTTTTTCAGGCGACTGAATGTGACCACGGCCTACGAATATTTAGAACGCCGTTTCAGCGGTGCAGTCCGGTTGATGGCGAGCGCGGTTTTCATCATTTTCATGGTGGCACGAATGGCACTTGTGCTTTATCTGCCTTCTTTGGCTTTGACTGCCGTGACGGGCATCAACATTTGGGTCTGCATTGCCTTGATGGGCGTGATTACCATCATTTATTGCACCATGGGCGGCGTAGAAGCTGTCATCTGGGGCGATGTGGTTCAAGGCATCATTTTGGTAGGCGGCGCTTTGGTTTCGGCGGCTTATCTGATTTTCTCCACCGAAGGCGGTTTCGGCGGTTTTGTCGATATTGCCATGGCGGATGAAAAACTGAAACTGGTCGATTGGAGCTTCGATTTCACGAAAGCCACGTTTTGGGTTGTCATTTTGGGCGGCATCGCCAACAACCTGATTTCCTACACTTCCGACCAGACGGTGATTCAACGTTATCTGACCACGAAAAATGAAAAAAGCGCTTCGCACAGCATCTTGCTCAATGGCGTGATGAGTGCCGTGATTTCCATTGCTTTCTTTGCCATTGGCGCAGGCCTTTACACTTTCTTCAAGACACATCCGGCCGATTTGGACATCTCCATGACCAAGACCGATGCCATATTTCCATTCTTCATGATGAGCCAATTGCCGGCTGGTGTGGCGGGCTTGCTGATTGCGGCCATTTTTGCCGCCACCATGTCGACGATTTCATCTAACATCAATTCCATTGCCACGGCTTTTTCCGTCGATTTCTACAAGCGTTGGCGCATTCAGACCACTGACAAAGAAATGCTTAAAGTGGCGCGTTGGGCTTGTGTGGTTTCGGGCATTATCGGTGTGGGCTTGGCCTTGCTGATGGCAACTTGGAGCATTTATTCCCTGCTCGATTTCTTCCAGGAAATCTTAGGCTTGCTATCCTCGGGCTTGGGCGGTCTCTTCCTGATGGGTATTTTCTTCCCGCGCATCGATGCAAAATCCGCCTTGACAGGTTTCGTTTGCGGCATCGTGGCGGTCTTCTGCGTGAAATATTTCACCAACCTCAACTTGCTGCTTTACGGCTGCATCGGCATGGTGGTCTCGGTAGTGGTAGGCTATCTTGTGAGTCTGTTTTCGCCCAACCGAAAAGATTTGAAGGGACTGACTTGGAAGGAATTGGGGTGAGTTTTATGATTTGATATGCGATGACTTTGTAAGCATCAACTGCACATTTTTCCCAAAAAGGTGTTTCGATGGCTGCTCGTCAGGGTGATATTCGTTGGTGATTTCAAAAACATGCTCGAAGATTTTCTTCAGGTTCAAGGCCTGGTTATATTACAGAAAAAGGCGACCGTAAGGCCGCCTTTTCCATATCATATTGAACTGATTATCAACCCACGCTGCAACCAGAAGCCACAATTTGGCTTGGAGTGAGCAGCACCAGACGGCCGTCCTTGTCTTCGGCGGAAAGAATCATGCCTTCGCTGACCACGCCTTTCAGCTTGCGAGGCTCGAAATTGGCAACGAAGCAAACCTGCTTGCCAACCAGTTCTTCAGGATTCGGATAATATTTTGCAATGCCTGAGACGATGGTGCGCTTGTTCATGCCGTCGTCGATGAGGAATTGCAGCAGCTTGTCGGCCTTCGGCACCTTGCAGCATTCCAAAACGGTGCCTACGCGCACGTCGACTTTCATGTAATCGTCGAAACTGACGGTCTGCTTCACTTCTGCAGGCTTCCAAGCGTTCAGCTGGTTGGCTTTCTTGGTGTCTTCCAGTTTCTTCAGTTGGGCTTCCACCACGCTGTCTTCAATCTTT
>JAZQPN010000483.1:0-3728 GCA_045628585.1 Bacteroidales bacterium
CAAATGACAATCGCATGACATTTACACCACATTTATATGACAATCTATGGGGACTGTCCCCTGTCTTCTATATGTATGCGCCGGCCTGCACCTTCCACATTTGTGCATATTTGCCGTCTTTTGCAAGTAATTCTTCGTGAGTACCTTTTTCCACAATTCTTCCCTTCTCAAGCATTACTATGCGGTCTGCAAGTCGCGTCGTGGAAAGCCTGTGTGAAATGAAAATGACCGTTTTGTCTTTCGTTGCCTCAAGCATTGCATGGTTGAGCTGATATTCAGCAATGGGATCCAGTGCACTTGAAGGCTCGTCGAGAATCATCAGGCCGGCCTGCTGATAAAATACACGACTGATTGCAAGTTTCTGAGATTCACCGCCGGAAAGATTTATGCCTTTTTCCATAATTTCAGTAGTAAGCTGCGAATTCAGTCCATCCGGCATTTCATCTACCCTCGGCATTAGTCCGCTTTCGGTCAATGCCTTGCAAATTGCAGGCTCGTTGTGCGTTTTTTTTCCGTTCATGCATACATTGTCAGCCACCGTTCCGGCAAAAATATGGAAATCCTGAAAAACTACGCCCATTGAATTACGGTACTTTTCAACGTCATAATTTTTAATATTGTTGCCATCCAAACGAATTTCGCCTGAATTTGGATCATAAAGCCTCATCAAAAGTTTAACCAGCGTTGTTTTTCCTGCACCGTTATAGCCAACCAGCGCAACTTTTTCGCCGGGCTTAATCGACATGTTAATGTCCGAAAGAATCGGCTCGCTGTCCTTATTATAGGAGAAACAAAGTTTGTCTACTTCCAAATGCTTTGCCTCGCCACTTGTAGGTACCAGTTCGTCTTCAGCCACAATTTGCTTTTCGTACTCCAAAAATTTTCTTATTTTTGTCACGTAAAGGCTTGTTTCCGCCGCAAACGGATATGTGTCAGTAAACACCGAAAGGCTTCGTTTCAGGCGATTGAAATTGTTAAACAAAATCGCAACCGTACTATAAGAAAGGACGTGCTTTATGGCTGATAAAAATACCAGATACGAAATATACAAAACATCACTTACAAAATCGTTGCTTATGTAATTACGAAGATATCCGATTGCAAAATGCTTGCGGGCATATTTTTTCTCCGCATCATAGACATCCTGATTCGCCTTCTCAAAACGGTCCATCAAAACCTCGTTGACCTCGGGATTCAGTCGCAATTCCTTGGCATAATCCGGCAGATAAAATACACGTTTTACATACTCGCGTTTGCGTTCGTGAGGATTTTTTTCCATCCTGATTTTGAAGGAAATTTTATTGTAAGCCATAGTAAAAAGAAAAGTCAGCACAAAGGAAATCACTGCAAATAAAACCGACAGCTTGTCCTTTTTCAAAAAGTAAATCGCCGATGTAATCAGGGTTGCGAGTCCTGACATTACGTTTTGCCAGAAAGTCACGCATCTTTCAATCTGGTTGTCAACCTCCGACAGTGCCAGCACCATTTCATCGTAATATTTAGGATTGTCATAGCACTGAAGGTCAAGGTCCTGAGCCTTTTCGTAGAGCATGAGTTTTATTTTTTCCCGCACCTTGGGACGGCATTTTTCCTTTACGTAATCGCCAACCCAAACAGTAAACACCATTCCCAGCGTAATCGCCAAAAACAATATCAAAATCACCATTGCAACACGCCTGAAGGGATAGCCGAACTCTGCTGCCTCGAGCACGTAACCGATACCAACGGTGTGCTCGAAATAAATTGAAACCTGATTTCGAATTGAGTCCAAAACAGGGAAAATTATGTATGCGGGCGAAGCAGCGAGGCACAGTTTCAAAAGAAACCAGTTGTTCGAGCACACGGTACCAAAGGACTGCTTTGTTTCATCGTTTTTCTTGTCTTTACCCATCACAGTACCACCTCCGTTTCGTCATCAATTGCGAGATAATTCATGGCCTGTCGCTTATACATTTCAGCATAACGTCCATTATTAACAACAAGCTTTGCATGCGTACCCTGCTCAATAAGCGTTCCATTTTCAAGCATGAAAACTTCGTCGCAATCCTTAACCGAAGAAAGCCTGTGCGAAATAAAAATCAAAGTATGCCCGTCGGCTTCCTTCATTATGTTTTTAAACAAATCAAATTCAGCAATTGGGTCCAATGCACTTGAAGGTTCGTCGAAAATTTTTACCGGTGCCGGCTGCGCAAAAGTGCGTGCAACCGCAAGTTTTTGATTTTGTCCGCCGGAAAAAACTGCTCCCTTTTCGTCAAATTCCTTCGTCATTATCGTGTCAAGTCCATCGGAAAGCTCGCTGATAAACTCCCATGCACCGGATTTTTGAAGTGCGTTCTTTGCAACCTCATCAGGATTTTCAAATTTGCGGCCCATCAAAACATTGTCACGAACCGACAACCCAAAAATTGCATAATCCTGGAAAGTCGTCGCAAATAATTCCCTGTAGGCGTGAAGATTGTATTCCCTGATGTCGACTCCGTTCAGTCGGATAACACCGCTTGTGGGATCGTAAAGTCGCAGAAGAAGCTTGATAATTGTTGTTTTTCCCGCCCCGTTGTGACCTACGAGAGCTATTTTCTGACCTTTTTCGACTTTAAACGACAGGTGCTTTATGGTTTCTTCCTCCTTATAGGAAAAACAAACATCATCAAATTCCAACGATTCAAATCCTGCCTTTGGCATTATACCGTCCTGGTCTTCCGGAATTTTTTCTTTATACTCAATAAATCCACGAAGATTATTGACGAAAACGCCGTTTCGCATAACTACCATAATGTCATCAAACAAGTCAATCAGAATCCAGGTCATCGCAACCATCATTGACGTCATAACCGTCAGCTGTGCAAGAGTTATCGACCCCTTAACTGCGAAAAGATAAATTCCGTACGCCATCATGCCTTCGAAAATAATGGAAAACGTGAAGGTTATGCGCCAGAAATTAAGGTGCGCATTTTTAAAAGCGAACTTTCCCGCAATTTCAACATTGTTCTTTGTAGCCGTTTTGTATTGATCTCGAAGAAGGTTGAAAACCTTGAAAAGTCTAAGTTCCTTCGCAAAATCCGGAAGGTACATGGTTCTGTTTACATAGTTCAAAACCTTGTCATTTGGTGCCTGTTGCTGATACCTTTTAAACTCCGCCTTGTTTTTAAAATTGCCAAACAGAAAGTTTCCAATAAGCGGTGCAAGAATAAAAAGCACAGAATAATGGTCAATGTCAAACATGAATTTGAAAACCACGATTGCAGATGCAGCACCAACAAAAATACCAAAAAAACTTTTTATTATCTCCGAAATTTTATCAACCGCCCTGTCGCATGCCATGGTGTACTTATTGTAAAAATCCGAGTCTTCATAGCATCTAAGTTCCACATTGGTTGCCTTTTGGTATAACTGTTTGTAAATTCCTCCGTAAAGTCTCGTTGCTTCAAGCGGAAAAACAACATTGTCGATGTACCTATAAATGATGCCCGTACAAGCAAAAACAACTCCTGAAATACCAATAAACATGAAAATTTCACTTGAATCCACATTTCTGTCGAGCCCGTCAACTATTCGTCTTACAAATATTGCATCAAAAAACACCCATTCGAAATAGCCAATGCACATCATAATAAATGCACAAAAAACTGTCGGCTTCGAATATTTAGCACCTAATTTCAGCGCATACCAGTCGTTTGAAAGCGTACGTCCAAACGATAATTTTTCTTCTTTTTCCATAAACACCTCCG
>JAZQPN010000484.1:0-3658 GCA_045628585.1 Bacteroidales bacterium
CAGAGCATCGGAGATGCGGAACCAGATGACCCCCGATTAGGGGGAATCGGACAGGAAAGAAAAAAAGAGATTGATAAGAGATTTGTTTCAGATTTGTTTCCAAAAAAACAACATGGGGGGTCTAAAAGTATATTATTGCCTTAAATAATAACCTATAACGGAAATGGCTGACTATAATGAAGCAAGTTATTTAACAATCACTTTTTGGAATTTATTTCCGCATTTCAGAAAATAAAGACCTTCCTTTAAGGTTAAATCCAAACTTTCATCGACCTCATAACGGCCAATAATCTGGCCAAGCACATTGTAAACCATAACGATGCCATTGCAACAAATTGTGATTTTTCCATTCGAAGGATTAGGAAAGACAGACAATGTTTCAGCAATTTGTTCTTCAATTTGTTGAACCTGAGTAAAACATGCCCGAATCCTAACGTATCCTTCCAAAGTAAACTGATATTCGGGATTTTCACTGACGCTTATCCATTCATCATTTTGATTATCAAACCGTTCCCAGCAAGAAAACACAAAACCATCTGCCGGTTCAGCTTGAAGAATCACTTGACCGGCATTTTCACAAGAAGGACTCACTACTATATTAGCTTCACCTCCATTGGAATCGTTGGTTTCAACTGACAGGCTGCCACTCAGAAAATCGCCATTGCTGATGTTTCCAAAATATTGATATAGCGCTGCCCTATAGACACTTAGGTCGGCATCGCAAGGAATGTGGCATGGACAATTCTGTGGCATATAGAAAACTGCATAACCCATCTGTGGAGGCAGCAAGGAACGGAAATTCACTTCTGTGAACCTGTTACATCCATCGAAAGCACATTCTTTTATTGTAGAAACCGACGAGCCTATGGTCAAAACGCCATCCAGCCGTGTTGAACAGAAAGCAGTTTTCCCAATCTCCAGGACTGAATCAGGAATTGTCAGCGAACCATTAATGCTGCAAGCCCCAAACGCATCTTCACCAATGATTTTCAACGATTTGCCAAGAATCAGATTGCCGGTGAAACCAGAACAGTTTTCAAAAGCACGCGAATTGATTACTTCAACGGAATCAGGAATCACCAAATCGCCCGTGAAACCTCTGCAAAAACCAAATGCATAGCTGCCGATTGACTTTAGCGTTTCCGGAAATATCAAAGCACCTGATAAGCCGCCACATCCGGCAAAAGCTGAATTGCCAATTGTTTCAACATGATTGCCCAACACCAATGAACCTTGCATTCCATGACAATCGCAAAATGCAGAGCTGCCTATTTCTGTTACGGAATTGGGAATGACAAGAGCCCCTGTCAGACCATAACATGAATAAAATGCATGACTTCCTATTTTTGTAACATTTTGAGGAATCGACAATGTGCCTGTCACTTCATGGCATGAAGCAAAACAATGGTCTCCTATTTCCGTCAATGACGAAGAAAGCACCAATGGGCCAGTCATTGAAATACATTCGCTAAAAGCATAATCGCCAAGTTTTGTCACATTATCAGGAATATGCAAAGGCTCATTGATGCCACTTTCACTAAATGCTCTTGTCCCAATTTCAGTAATTGTGCAAGGAATCGTAACACCATGGACGGCACGGCCTTCAAAAGCCCTTTCTCCAATCTTCACAACGGTATATGTTTCACTTTCGTACGAAACAGTTTCCGGAATGTCAATGTGACCATATACGAACTCTCCGTATGTAACTTCAACGGTATGATCGGTTCCACTAAGAATGTTGTAGCATAATATCTGCCCGGAACTGCATTGAAGTGAAAAATCATAAGCTGTTGCCGAAAGGCTCAACAGGACAAGACATAACGTAATTATGTTTTTCATATCGGTTAAATTTTGATTGGCAAAAATACATATTTTGCTAAAAAACAAATAAAAAAAGGTGGCCTTTCGACCACCTTTCTAATTTAAACACGAATTGTTTTTACAGCAAGTGACAGCTAACGGTCAAGCCAGCCATAACGATGGAGACCATGCTCATCAGCTTGATAAGGATGTTCAGTGAAGGACCTGACGTGTCTTTGAATGGGTCGCCAACGGTATCACCGACCACGGTTGCCTTGTGGCAATCGGAGCCTTTGCCGCCGAAATTACCTTCTTCGACATACTTCTTGGCATTGTCCCAAGCGCCGCCTGAGTTAGCCATGAAGACGGCCAGAACAAAACCAGCCGACAGACCGCCAATCAAAAGGCCAAGCACGCCAGCCACGCCGAGGATAAGACCTGTGACAATAGGAACGACGATAGCCAGGATTGAAGGCAGCAGCATTTCGTGCTGAGCGCCCTTTGTGGAAATGGCTACGCAACGCTCGTAGTCAGGTTCAGCCTTGCCTTCAAGGATACCCTTGATGGTGCTGAACTGACGACGCACTTCTTCAACCATCTTCTGGGCAGCACGGCCAACAGCATTCATGGTCAGACCGCAGAAAACGAAAGCCATCATGGCACCGATGAACACGCCAACCAAAACGATTGGGTTCATCAGGTTCACATTATAATAATTCATGAAATCGACTAAGGTAGCCGATGCGGTATCAACGAAATCTTCACCGATTTGAAGTGTCGTTTCACCAACGCGCACCAAGGCAATCTTGATTTCTTCAACGTATGAAGCCAACAGAGCCAGAGCCGTCAAGGCAGCCGAACCGATGGCGAAGCCCTTACCTGTAGCAGCAGTCGTATTGCCGAGAGCATCCAAAGCATCTGTGCGCTGACGCACTTCTGGTTCAAGGCCGCTCATTTCGGCGTTACCGCCAGCATTGTCGGCGATCGGGCCGTAAGCATCGGTGGCCAGCGTGATGCCCAAGGTTGAAAGCATACCGACAGCAGCGATACCGATACCATAAAGACCTAATGAAAGATTTTCAGCCGTAAATGCAATGTGGAAGCCATTGGCGCACAAGAAAGCGAGCACGATGGCGACGCCAACAGTGACAACCGGAATAGCCGTAGAAAGCATACCGAGACCCAGACCTGAAATGATTACGGTAGCAGGGCCCGTCTTTGAACTTTCAGCCACCTTTTGCGTTGGCTTGTAAGTCTGCGAAGTATAGTATTCAGTTGACTTGCCAATGATTACGCCAGCCACAAGGCCAACGACCACCGACAGGGAAATTTGCCACCATTGGTTGCTTTCGGTGCCGAACAGCCAAGCGAAAATGCCGAATGTGGCAACTGCAATAAGGATAGCAGCCGTATTCGTGCCACGGCTCAAAGCGCCAAGCAACTGTTTCATGCCAGCGTTTTCTTTTGTCTTGACTAAGAAAATACCGATGATAGAAAGCACGACACCCACGGCAGCGATGAGCATAGGAGCCAAAACGGCTTTCATCTGCATACCTTCAACAGCTGATGTAGCGAAAGCGGCAGCACCTAAAGCCATGGTAGCCAGGATGGAACCAGCATACGATTCGTAAAGGTCAGCACCCATGCCAGCAACGTCACCGACGTTATCACCGACGTTATCGGCGATAGTGGCTGGGTTACGCGGGTCGTCTTCAGGAATGTTGTACTCGGTTTTACCGACGAGGTCGGCACCGACGTCAGCAGCCTTGGTGTAGATACCGCCACCCACACGTGCGAACAAAGCCTGAGTGGAAGCACCCATTCCGAAGGTCAGCATGGTGGTGGTGATGGTAATCAG
>JAZQPN010000485.1:0-5715 GCA_045628585.1 Bacteroidales bacterium
TTTTTCAAACTCGGCCTTGATGGCATCTTTCTGTTTGTCATCGAGTTTCGATTCCTTTTCCTTCTCTTCGGTGACGATGAGCTTATCGGTAGGGGCGGAGTCGACGCGGGCAAACATGGTGCGGCCTTCGCTTTTCTCACCTTCCTTCTGCTCGTAGGCACTGATGAAATGACTGTCCAGAATGCCGTCCATCATCAGCACGTTGTAGCCGCGCGACTTGGCGTTTTCGATGTTGGTGTATTGGTCGTCGGCATCGGTGGCGTAGAGGTAAACCAGGTTCTTGTCCTTGTTGGTCTGCTTTTCCTTGATGAGTTCCTTGTATTCCTCGATGGTGTAATACTTGCCTTCGGTGTCCTTGAAAAGGAAGAATTTCTCGGCGCGTTCGTAGAATTTCGGGTCGGAAATCATGCCGTATTCAATGAAAACACGGATGTCATCCCAGTTCTTTTCGTAGGCTTCGCGGTCTTTCTTGAAGAGTTCTTCGAGTTTTTCGGCGACTTTCTTGGTGATGTAGGTCGAGATTTTCTTCACGCTTTGGTCGCTTTGCAGGAAGCTGCGGCTGACATTCAAAGGAATATCGGGCGAGTCGATGACGCCGTGAAGCAACGAAAGGAATTCAGGCAAAATGCCTTCTACTGAATCGGTTACGAAAACTTGGTTGCAATAGAGCTGAATCTTATTGCGCTGAAATTCGTAGCGGTTTTTCACCTTCGGGAAGTACAGAATGCCGGTGAGGTCGAAAGGATAATCCACGTTGAGGTGGATGTGGAACAGCGGGTCGCCGAAATTCATCGGGTAGAGGACGTGATAAAATTCGTCGTATTCTTCATCCTTGATTTCACTCGGCGCTTTTTTCCAAAGCGGAGCTACATCGTTGATAATCCAAGGCTTTTCGACTTCGCGTGTCTTGGGCTCTTTCTTTTCTTCCTTTTTTTCTTCGGTAGCATCGTCTCCAACCACTTCTGCGTCTTCAATCACATCTTCAATTGGCTCCTGAACTTTCTTGGTGCCAAACTGAATCGGTACGGGTAGGAATTTGCAGTATTTGTTGAGCAGTTCGCGGATGCGGCCTTCTTCCAGAAATTCCTCATCGCCTTCGGCCACATAAAGGATGACATCGGTGCCGCGGTCGCCCTTCGGAATCTCGTTCATCGTGTACTCTGGACTTCCGTCACATTCCCAGATGACGCCGTTTGTGCCTTCTTCCTTGCACGATTTGGTGATCAAGGCCACTTTTGAGGCAACCATGAAAGCGGAATAGAAACCTAAGCCAAAATGACCGATGATATTGGCCGATTCGGCTTCGGTCTTGGTCTTGAACTTGGCGATAAACTCTTCAGCGCCCGAGAAAGCGATTTGGTTGATGTAGCGGTCGACTTCTTCGGCGGTCATGCCTATGCCGCGGTCGCGCACGGTGATGGTTTTCTTCTGCTTGTCGACTTCAACCTTAATGGTGAGGTCGCCGAGTTCGCCTTTAAACTCGCCGGAAGCAGCCAAAGCCTTCAGTTTCTGGCTGGCGTCGACGGCATTGCTGATGATTTCGCGAAGGAATATTTCCTGGTCCGAATACAAGAATTTCTTAATGACAGGGAAAATGTTTTCTGTCTTGACTCCAATGTTACCTGATTGCATATCTTTGTGTTTTTAGAATTTTCTGCCGCCTATTGGTCAAATAATGTGCCAAGCCGAAAACTGACATTTTGTCGCAAAGATTGCTCCCTCTCTGATGTAACTAATTGGTAACTTACCGAATGGTAACAAAATTTGCTTCCATTTTGGTAACATGAATAGAAAAAGTGTTATCTTTGCGCCTTGATAAATGATAAACTTATGATAAAACGTGAACTAAATCCGTTTAGATACGGAAAACTTGTTGATAATGAGTTTTTTATTGATAGAGATAAAGACCGCTCAATCTTGAAGAACTTGTTGGTTTCAGGTACGAATGTCATCTTGATGTCGCCTCGCCGATGGGGAAAATCATCGCTTGTAAAGCAGTCAATGATTGAGATTTTGAAAGAATATTCTGATATAAAAGTGTGCTTTATTGATGCTTTTTCGGTTCATTCTGTGTCAGAATTTTACGGTATTTTCTCAAAAGAAGTGATAAAATCGACTTCTTCGACATGGAAAAACTGGGTGACTTCTGCAAAAAAATATTTCAAGTCGATAAAGCCTGTCATATCTTTGGGAGCGGATCCCATGTCGGATTTTTCACTTTCCTTCGATTTTGATGAGAACGTTCCTGCCGAAACGTCGGAGGTGCTCGAATTGCCTGAAAAAATCGCGGAAGATAAGCAAATCAGGGTGATAGTCTGTATTGATGAGTTTCAGTCGTTGGCGCGTTTGTCCGATTATTCCGTTTTGGAGGATATGATGCGCAGCGTCTGGCAAAAACAGCCCAATGTTTCGTATTGCCTTTACGGAAGCCAGCGTCACATGATGGAGGATATTTTCAATTCGCCACAAAAGCCGTTTTTTAAGTTTGGACAAAGCATGTATTTAAATAAAATTGCTGAAAATGAATGGATTACGTTTATTGTGAACGGCTTTATCAGGACGAAAAAAACGATTTCTGAAGAACTTGCAACGCGCATTGCGCAAACGGTTAGAAACCATTCCTGGTATGTGCAGCAATATGCGAGTTGCGTCTGGAATTTTACGCCGAAAGGCAAAAGCGTGACTGAAAATTCGTTGGATGATGCCATGGAGTGGATGATAGAGACTAATCTGCCTAATTTTCAGAACCTTTATGGCGTTTTGACTGGCCCGCAGGTGGGTCTTTTGAAGGCCATTGCAAAAGGCGAAAAGCAACTTTCGTCAGCTGAAGTGATTAAAAAGTACAATCTTGGCAGTTCCGCCAGTGTTGCTAAAAACAAAAAAATTCTCTTGAATAACGATTATATTGCTTCGGTAGGCGAGGACTTTGAGTTTGTGGACCCTGTCTTTGAGATTTGGTTTCGCCAATATTCGTTTTAAATGTTATTGTCAAAGCTAACATTTGCTATTTTTGTGCGTCATTAAAATTACAAATATGAGAAAGTTATATCTGGTTATGGTCTTCATGTTGCTGAGTCTTGTTTTGTCAGCACAGACCATTTTTGAAGAAGGTTTTGAAAATGGAAACGCTGTTGGTCAGACGCCAACGGGTTGGATTTGCAACGATGGCGGCTGGAAAGCCGGCATCACTATTCCTGATGACAATGAGGCGCGTGGAAGGAAGCCTCATTCCGGCGACTGGTATATGTATGCCACCTACAACACTGATGTGTGGATTTATAAGGAGATAAACGTGGCTGCCGGAAGCTACTATCGCGTTTCGTTCTGGTACGCCACTTGGCATGTCGATCATTTTAATTTGGAAGTCAAGGCGGGTGCTAATGCTGCTCCGTCGGCGATGAATGTTTCAGTTTTGCCGCAGATGGTGGTTGCCAATGAGGAATTTGAACAGACTTCAGCGGTGTTTCAGGCGCCAAGTTCAGGCTCGTTCTACGTGGGTTTCCACAGCGTGGCTGACAACGGGCCGTGGTATTTGTCGATAGATGACATCATCATTGAGCAGACCAATCAATACAATTTTTATGCGGAGCAACTCACGCCCGATACGACTGCCTATTTTGGCGAACCTGCCTATCTGCGTTTCCGCATCGACAATACGGGACAAGAAAATGAAACGGTGAATTTTGGCAGCACTGGCGATTTGGACTGCACTTTCTATGTTGATGGCGCGCAGGAGCAGAATGTTACGATTCCGTATGCTTCATCGGTTGATGTCGTTGCTGCCGTTACGCTTCCTTTGAATCTGGCTCCAAACCAGGATTTGCATATCCGTCCGGTGCTGACTTCAACGCACAATTCTCACAGCGAGCAACTGGATTTCCTTGTCACGGCTTTAGAGCCTTACAATGATTTCCCGTTGGAAGAAGGTTTTGAACAAGCCTTCCCGCCTTTTGGCTGGCTGAATCAGGCAACAGTCGGGGAGAGGGCTTTTGACCAGATTTCGGAAGGTTCCACGCCTGATGCTTTGCCGCATGATGGCAGTCAGTTCATGGCGCGTTTCTACACCTATACCAATGCGGCTGGCAACAAGGCTGAACTGGTTTCGCCGAAAATGGAGTTGAGCGAAAGCGGCAATATTGTCCGCTTCTGGATATACCGAAACAGTAACCACAACATCAACAAGGCCGACCGTATCAATGTGTATTTCAACACGCAGCCGAACACCGAAGGCGCGCAACTGCTTGGCACTGTGCATCGTTGCACGTTCATGGAACCTGTCATTGCCGATGTTGATGACTGGTACGAATATTCCTATCAGTTCGATTGTCCGTCGGATTACGGCTTCGTGATTTTCGAAGGTTGCAGCGAATACGGCTGGAACCTTTACATTGATGATGTTTTCATCAGCAATTCCGCTGTAGATAATAATCCGCCGGTTGTGGTCTCAGTGGCTGGCAATCACGAATATGCCGATACTGAAATGAACCTCACTTTGCGTTTGCGCGATGCTTCGGGAATGCCGAATACCTTGAACGCCACTTATACCATTTGGGGTGCTACGAATAATCTAACCTTCACAAAGTCAAGGGGTAATTATGATTACACGGCTACGATTCCAGCATACGACAATCATACGCATGGTACAATGACAGTGCAGCTTGTTGATGATTTGGGCAATAGTGCCGATTCGGAGGAAATTCCGATTACATGGGATTATCAGCGTCCTTTGCTCTATGAACCTTTCGACGAATATGACATCCTTTCCATCCCTGAAGGCTGGTCGCAGCAAGGCAATGAAACCATGTGGCAATGGTGGGTGCTTGGCCCAACTTATTATACCGATTACGATGAAAATTCGTTTTATGTCGAACCTCATTCGGGAAGCAGACATGCCGTTTTGGAATGGGACGATTATGATAATGCACCACAGGATCAAACGCTCGTCACACCAACATTGACTATCAATCGCCCGACGACTTTGACTTTCTGGACTTGGGTGCAATATGGTTCACCTTATTATGATCATTATGCAGTCCGCGTACTCGATTGCAGCGAAGGCACTTGGGAAGACAAATGGGATGCAACCGACTTGCCATACGGACAAATTAATAAATATGAAGAGCCGATTTCCATCAATTTGGACGAATATCAAGGCAAGAACATTAAGATTGGTTTCCGTGGCTATAACGATTTTGGCGAGTTCTTGGCTTGGGATTGGTTCATTGATGATGTGAAAGTCGTTCCGACTGATACAACGGATGTGAATGTCAATGAAATGCCTGATTTGAAATTCTCGGTCTTCCCGAATCCTACGACTGGAAAAATTCATATTGAATCAGAAAAACGCATCGAAATGCTGCAATTGGTGAGTGTGAACGGCCTCGCCGTTGAAACGAAACGCATGGATTGTTCTTCGCTTGACATGGATTTGTCGGCTTATTCCAAAGGTCTTTATTTGCTGCGCATCGTCACTGCTGATGGTGTGCTGACAAAGAAAATTACCATTGAGTAGGACTCATTTTTCGCTATTTTTGCCGCAAATTTCAAATCATGCAGAATCCGATTGAAAAATTCATGGCGCGTGTGGCTGAATCACTTGAAAAGGGCGATTTCGTCAAAATGACGCTGAGCAAGCCTGCGCAAAAGCACGACGAATTGCGCAATGTGTATATGAAGCCTGTATTAATAAAAGGTGCGCGTCTTTTCGCTTTTACC
>JAZQPN010000486.1:0-5274 GCA_045628585.1 Bacteroidales bacterium
CATTTGCTATTTTTGTGCGTCATTAAAATTACAAATATGAGAAAGTTATATCTGGTTATGGTCTTCATGTTGCTGAGTCTTGTTTTGTCAGCACAGACCATTTTTGAAGAAGGTTTTGAAACAGAAAACACTGTTGGTCAGCCACCAACGGGTTGGATTTGCAACGATGGCGGTTGGAAAGCCGGCATCACTATTCCTGACGACAATGAGGCGCGGGGAAGAAAACCTCATTCCGGCGACTGGTACATGTATGCATCCTACAACACGGATGTGTGGATTTATAAGGAGATAAACGTAACTGCCGGAAGCTACTATCGCGTTTCGTTCTGGTACGCCACTTGGCATGTCGATCATTTTAATTTGGAAGTCAAAGCGGGTGCTAATGCTGCTCCGTCAGCGATGAATGTTTCAGTTTTGCCGCAGATGGTGGTTGCCAATGAGGAATTTGAACAGACTTCAGGCGTGTTTCAGGCACCAAGTTCAGGCACTTATTATGTGGGCTTCCACAGCGTGGCTGACAACGGGCCGTGGTATTTGTCGGTCGACGACATCATCATTGAGCAGACTGAACAGTATAATTTTGCTCTTGAGCAACTTACGCCCGACACGACGACTTATTTTGGCGAAGAAGCCTATTTGCGTTTCGCCCTTACCAATACGGGTGATGAAAACGAGACGGTTAATTTCAATACGTTGAATTCAAGCGATTTGGATGCAATCTTTTTTGTGAATGGCTCACAAGTCAATCAGATTTCGCTTCCTGTTGGCGCAACGGAGGAAGTGGTTGCTGTTGCCGCTTTGCCGATGAACTTGAGCGATGGGCAGGATTTGCATGTCCGTTTGGAATTGGCCTCTGCACATTCTTCTCATGTGGAAAATGCCGATTTCAAGGTTACGGCACTTGCTCCATTCAGCGATTTCCCGTTGGAGGAAGGCTTTGAAAACGAGTTCGTTCCAGCCGGTTGGCAGAACCGCGCACTCAATGGCAATTATGCTTTCGATCGTGTAGAGGATTGCTCAACGCCCGATGCTACGCCGCACGATGGCAGCCAATACATGGCACGTTTTTTCACTTATACGAATCCGGCTGACAACAACGCCGAATTGGTTTCTCCGAAAATGGAGCTGAGCAGCATGGGCAACATTGTCCGTTTCTGGATTTATCGTAATGGCAATCACAACATTAACCGTCCTGACCTTATCAATGTGTATTACAATACCGAGCCTCACGCCGAAGGCGGTCAGTTGCTTGGAACGGTGAATCGTGCCACTTTCCTTGAACCAGTCATTGATGATGTGGATGATTGGTACGAGTATTCCTTCACCTTCGATGCGCCTACTGGTTATGGTTTTGTCGTTTTCGAGGGTGTCAGCGGCTATGGCTGGAACTTGCTGATTGACGATGTTTTTGTCAGCAATTCGGCTGAGGATCACGATGCTCCTACCGTCATCAGTGTCACGGGCAATCAAACCTACGCCGACACGGAAATGAACTTCAATCTGCGTGTGCGCGATGCTTCTGGCGTTCCTGCCACCTTCGATGCTACCTATACCATTTGGGGCGTAGATTATCCTATCACGCTCACACGCAATGCCAAGCAGGGTAGGGGCAACTACGATTTCAGCGCCACGCTGCCGGCCTTCGATAATCACACGCACGGCACGATGGTGGTTCGTCTCGTTGATGATTTGGGCAACGCAGCCGATTCCGATCCTATTGATATTCGTTGGGATTACCAGCGTCCTTTGCTTTATGAGCCTTTCGAAGAATGTGACATTCTCTCAATTCCTGAAGGCTGGTCGCAGCAGGGCAACGAAACCATGTGGCAGTGGTGGGTGCTTGGCCCGACTTATTATGTTGATTACGATGAAAATGAGTTTTATGTCGAACCACATTCCGGTAGCAAGCAGGCTGTTTTGGAATGGGACGACTACAATAATGATCCGCAAGACCAAACCCTTGTAACACCAACACTTACCATCAATCGCCCGACGACCTTGACTTTCTGGACTTGGGTGCAATATGGTTCACCTTATTATGATCATTATGCAGTCCGCGTGCTCGATTGCAGTGAAGGCACTTGGGAAGACAAATGGGATGCAACCGACTTGCCATACGGCCAAATTAATAAATATGAAGAACCGATTTCCATCAATTTGGATGAGTATCAAGGCAAGAACATCAAGATTGGCTTCCGTGGTTACAACGATTTTGGCGAGTTCTTGGCTTGGGATTGGTTCGTTGATGATGTCAAGGTCGTTCCGACTGACACTACTGATTTGAATGTCAATGAAATGCCTGACTTGAAACTGTCGGTTTACCCGAATCCTACGACTGAAAAAATCCATGTAGAATCGGAAAAACGCATTGAAATGTTGCAATTGATGAGCGTGAATGGCCTTGCCATTGAAACGAAACGCATGGATTGCTCTTCGCTTGACATGGATTTGTCGGCTTATTCCAAAGGCCTTTACCTGCTGCGCATTGTCACTGCTGATGGTGTGCTGACAAAGAAAATTACCATTGAGTAGGACTCATTTTTCGCTATTTTTGCCGCAAATTTCAAATCATGCAGAATCCGATTGAAAAATTCATGGCGCGTGTGGCGGAATCACTCGAAAAGGGTGATTTCGTCAAAATGACGCTGAGCAAACCTACGCAAAAGCACGACGAATTGCGCAATGTGTATGTGAAGCCTGTATTAATAAAAGGTGCGCGCCTTTTCGCTTTCACCTATCGTTACGAGCGACGCGACGAAGTGAAAAACTACGATGCCGCACAGATGCTCGAAATCCTTTCCGAAATGGTGCCGCAGCGTTTGCTGAACGCATCGCTTTTTACTGTAAATGAGGATGTAACCTTGCTTGTCAGCTTGAAAGGAACGGCTACAATGCAGACTAAAAAAGTGCAGGAATGTCGCGAGCAGAACCTTGAACACGACAATGTGAAAAACCGTCTCATCAATCCGGCAAATCCTTGGTGGTTCCAACTCGGACTGACGACGCGCGAAGGCAAGGTGACGGCTGATATGCAGCATAAGTTCAAGCAGATTTGCAAATACACCGAAATCGTTGAAGGCTTGCTGAAACCGATGCGTTTCGATGGTGCTGTCCGCATTGCCGACATGGGGGCAGGGAAGGGGTATCTCACTTTTGCCTTGCATGAATTCCTGACGCAAAAAATGCATCTTAATGTCGATATGAAAGGTGTTGAAATTCGTCCCGATTTGGTGCAGAAAATCAACGAAATCATCAAGACGGATAATCTGCAAGGCCTTGAATTTGTGGAAGGTGCAATTGATACGTTCAATTTCGATGGTCTCGATGTGTTGATTGCCTTGCACGCTTGCAATACGGCCACCGACGATGCTATTGCTTCGGGCATTAAGGCGGGAGCAAAACTTATTGTGTGCGCACCATGCTGCCACAAGCAAATCCGTCAGGAAATGGAAAAGTCGGGCGTGTTGAATCCAATTACGCAATACGGCATTTTCATGGAACGCCAGGCCGTGATGATAACCGACACCATCCGTGCCTTGATTTTGGAATATTACGGCTACAAGACGCAAGTCATGGAGTTCATCGAAATGGAGCATACGCCTAAGAATGTGCTGATTGCAGGCATCTTCAACGGCATTCCTTCAGAAGCGAAACGTGCCGTCATTGCCGCCCAAATTGCTGATTTGAAACGTCAATATGGCATTCGGGAGCATTTCTTGGAGGGACGAATGAATCTGTCGCTATAATAGCTTTTTTAATGACAACAAAAAAACAGCTCGTGATCTCACGGGCTGTTTTCATTGTGTGTTGGCCTTGTGTTATCCGATAAATTCCTTCTTGAAAGCTTCGACCAAATCGAGTTTTTCCCAGGCAAAAAATCCAACATTCTTGAAAATCTTGCCATCCTTCTTGAAGGTATCTTTGTCTTCATAAAAGACTTCCACTTCTCGTGTTTCGGGCTGACGGCCAAAATGTCCGTAGGAAGCGGTCTCTTCAAAAATTGGGTTGGTAAGGCCGAAATGCTTGACGATATCATACGGGCGCAATTTGACGATTTGCTTGATACGTTCCGCTATTTCGGTGTCGCTGAGAATTTTGCCATTGGTGCCCTTAACGTGTGCCGTGTTTTCCGTATTGATATAGAAACCAACAGGTTCGGCAACGCCGATAGCGTATGCAATCTGCACCAAAGCTTGGTCGCAAATGCCGGCTGCCACAAGGTTCTTGGCAATGTGACGGGCTGCGTAAGCCGCTGAACGGTCGACTTTTGAGGAGTCTTTTCCTGAGAAAGCACCGCCGCCGTGAGCGCCGCGTCCACCGTAGGTGTCGACGATGATTTTACGGCCTGTGAGACCTGAATCACCATGAGGACCACCGATGACGAATTTTCCGGTCGGGTTGACGAAGAGTTTCATGTCGTCGCCGAAAAGTTTGCGCAAACGTGACGGCAACTGACGCTTCACTCTTGGAATCAAGATGTTGCGGACATCGTTTTCGATTTTCTTTAGCATGATTTCATCGTCGGCAAACTCATCGTGTTGCGTTGAAATGACGATAGTGTCAATGCGTAAAGGTTTCCACCCTTCGCCGTATTCCACTGTGACTTGCGATTTTGCATCGGGACGCAGATACTTCATCTGACGGCCTTCGCGACGGATGGCAGCCAGTTCGCGCAGCAGGCGGTGGGAGAGGTCGATGGTGAGCGGCATGTAGTTTTCGGTTTCCTTGCAGGCAAAGCCGAACATCATGCCTTGGTCGCCGGCACCTTGGTCTTCCGGATTTTGGCGCTCTACACCTTGATTAATATCATTCGATTGCCCGTGAAGAGCCGAAAGCACGCCGCACGACTGTGCATCGAACTGGTATTCCGACTTATTGTAGCCGATTTTCTTGATGACACGACGCGCAATGTCTTGAATTTCAACGTAGGCGTTTGTCTTGATTTCGCCGGCAACGACAACGAGACCCGTTGTGACTAAAGTTTCGCAAGCCACTTTCGAGCTTGCATCGTAACGCAGGATTTCGTCCAATACGGCATCCGAAATCTGGTCGCAGATTTTGTCCGGATGACCTTCAGAAACTGATTCTGATGTGAAATAATAACCCATAACAAATTGTTTAATAGTTGATTAAAAATTTGCGGAAGGTTTGTGAGATTGAAAGGTAGGAAAAAACATTGTTTTAGCATTTTTTCTTGTGGTTGCAATCAAATCAAATCTTTCCACGTGAATTGTGGTGCAAAAATTCGGCTTTTTCGTGAATTGGCAAGGGCTT
>JAZQPN010000487.1:0-1861 GCA_045628585.1 Bacteroidales bacterium
AAAGGCAGCAAGGAACTCAGCCGTCTGCGTTTCAATGTCAATATAAATAAAGGCGATTGGATTTACAACCCGAAGAGCGCAAGCGTTTACGTCTCCAACGACGGCAGCCATTTTGAGGAAATCGCCCATGCCGATTATCCGATTGTCGCTCAGGACGAAAAGGACGGCGTGCAGACTTACGAACTGGAATTCAATCCCGTAAGCGGTCTTTATGTGATGGTGCGCATCGAGCCTAACATACTGCCCGAAACCCACGAAGCCTACGGCAATCCGGCCTGGCTTTTCGTGGATGAGATTGAGATGGAATAGGAATCGTCTTGAGTTTTTTAATTCGACATGTAGAAGCGCGATTCATCGCGTCTGATTATTAGTTGGTTTCGGAACAGATAAATTGATGCCAACATTTAGAATGAAAAGAATAGGCTTGCGATGTTCCAATTATCCGTGTGACTAAACTAAAAAAAAGGCACCCATTCCGGATGCCTTTTTCTATTTCAAAACAAATTGATTCTCTTACTGTTGCCAAGCCGCAACATCTTCCAACTGCAAGGCGGGAATGTCGAGCTTGTTTTTCTTTCTTAGTCCATTCAGCTTTTCGCGCAAGGCGGAAGCCTTTTCTTCCTTGACTGCTTCAACGGAAGTGTAGCCGTTGTTGACCAAAACTTCAGCCCAGGCTTCAGGAACGCCGATGGCCATAAAGTCTTCCTTGGTGGCGGCTTTCTTCACTTTTTCAGGACGCATCATCGGGAAGAGAAGCACTTCCTGAATGGTAGTCTGGCCGGTGAGCAGCATGACGAAACGGTCGATGCCAATGCCCATGCCAGAGGTTGGCGGCATACCATATTCCAAAGCGCGGAGGAAGTCTTGGTCGATGAACATGGCTTCGTCGTCGCCGCGTTCTGAGAGTTTCATCTGCTCTTCGAAGCGGGCACGCTGGTCGATTGGGTCGTTCAGTTCGGTATAGGCGTTGGCCAATTCCTTGCCGTTCACCATCAGCTCGAAGCGTTCGGTCAGTTCGGGATTGTTGCGATGACGCTTGCAGAGTGGCGACATTTCAACTGGATAGTCGGTGATGAAAGTAGGCTGGATGTAGGTGCCTTCGCACTTGGCGCCAAAGATTTCGTCAATCAGTTTGCCCTTGCCCATCGAGGCATCAACTTCAACATCAAGTTGCTTGCACACATCGCGCAGTTGGGCTTCGTCCATGCCGGTGATGTCGATGCCAGTCTTTTCCTTGATGGAGTCAATCATGGTGATGCGCTTGAACGGGCGCTTGAAGCAGATTTCGTTGTCGCCGACTTTCACTGTATCGGTGCCAAGCACTTCGGTGACGGCGCGTTCGATCATGGCTTCGGTGTAGTCCATCATCCAGATGTAATCCTTGTAGGCCACGTAGATTTCGAGACCTGTAAATTCAGGATTGTGCGTGCGGTCCATGCCTTCGTTACGGAAGTTGCGCGAAAATTCATACACGCCATCGAAACCGCCGACAATCAGGCGCTTCAGGTAAAGCTCATCGGCAATACGCAAGTACATCGGGATGTCCAAAGCGTTGTGGTGTGTGATGAACGGGCGAGCTGTTGCGCCGCCAGGAATGGCTTGCAGCACAGGAGTCTCCACTTCGAGATAGCCGCTTTCGTTGAAGAAACGGCGAATGCTGTCGATGATGCGGGTGCGGGTGATGAAAATGTCTTTCACCTTGTCGTTGACCACGAGGTCGACATAACGCATACGGTAACGCAATTCAGGATCAGAGAAGGCATCGTAGACAACGCCATCCTTTTCCTTGACGATTGGCAGCGGGCGCAGCGATTTGCTCAAAACGGTCAGTTCCTTGACGTGAACGGAGATTTCGCCCATC
>JAZQPN010000488.1:0-5480 GCA_045628585.1 Bacteroidales bacterium
TGCATGTTGATGTCGTAGTACGTCACTTCACCTGGCGTGTAGTAGAAGGTGGTCTTGGGTATGAAATCGTTAGCAGTTGCAGAGGCCGTAGCGCCGTTGCGATAGATACCTCCGCCTGTAACTGTGGTGCCAAAATAATAGAGGCTGGTGTAGGAGACACTTTCAGTACATTCAAAGGCAATGGCCAAGTTTCCGCCATTGTAGGTAAATGGTTCGGCGAAATTAATGACCAGTTCGGAGTTGCTGTTTGTAAGCGACACATGGCCGTTGAACATGTTGGTGGCCGCATTGAAATCGATGAAGTTGCTCATGGCAGTTCCTTCAACTTCCATGATGTAACCTGCATAAGTTGGACCTTCCAGATATTCCAGTCGGGAGTTCTGGGAAGGATTGACATAGAATTTCAAGCTGCTGATTGTGCCGCCTGCCATAGCTTCGAGTTGGCTGGCAGGAATTACGAATTGTGCAGCAGAATTATCGGTGTCGCCGTAAAAAGCATAGACAGCTGTATACAAGCTTGTTGCCGTTCCGTCATAAACAGTAAGCGCAGGGACGAAAGTAGCCGTAACGGTGACGTCGCTTTCAGGCATGGCGAACTGGTTGTTGGTAACAGTAACAGGATCGCCGCTGCCATCGGTAACGGTGAGTTCGCCGAGGCCGTAGCCTTCGGCTGGAGTGATGGTCAGCGTAACTGTTGTGTTGCCCAGAATGTTGGTGCTTGGGTTGGCCGTAATCGTGCCGTTGGTGATGCTTCCATCAATGCTGACGGCAAAGCGTGGACGTTCGCTGAGGCTGACGCCAATCTCGACATCGGTGGCTGGCATGGTGAAGGTGTTGCCCGTCAGCTGTTCGCCATTGAGGGTCCAATAATTAAAGGTGTAGCCTTCGTTAAGGTTCGTGTATTCGAGGGTGACTTCCGTTCCTTCAGGAGCTCCGGTGATGGTTTCGCCTTCGTAGGTGGCGGACACTTCGATGATTTCGCCGTCGATGCCAACGAATGTAATGGCCGGCAAATCCATGAGTGCGAAGGTTGCCGTAACGGTAACGTCCTTTTCAGGCATCACAAAGCTGTTGCTGGCGACGTCGATGGCTTGTTCATCGGCATCCTTGACGCTCCAGCTGACAAATTCATAGCCGAAATTAGGTGTGGCGCTCAAAGCAACGGTGGTGCCGGCTGTAGCCTTGTTGGCTGGGTCGGTGGTAACGGTGCCGCCTGCAACTGGGTCGCTCACGGTTGTGATGTTGTAGCGGGTTGCGCCTGGGACGTATGAAAACTCAGTCTTAGGGATGAATCTCACACTTCCAGAACTCTGGCCATAGTATATTGCCGTGTAACCGCTGACATCCGGTATGATTCCGTAGAAATAGGAGCTGGAAGAAGTATATGTATTGGAATAGTATGCCGTTTCCAAGAAATAAACCAGCAGATTGCCTCCGTTGTAAGTGTATGGATTGTCAAACGCAACCGGAAGTTCATGGTCGGCTGCGGTCAGAGTTCCCGAATAGACAAGGGTCAAGCCTTCGGTATCGTATTCACTAAGCGTGGTGTTTTCAACTTCCTTAACATAAACATTCCAAGTGTTTGTTCCGTAAGAAGAACTGAAGACTTTGTTAAAGTTTGTGAAGAATGTCATGCTTGAAATGACGCCGCCAGCCATGTCTTCCAGCATGGTTGCAGGAATGATGAATTGGCTCTTTGTGTATCTGTCATCACAATAATATGAGTCAAACGGAACGTATCTGTTTGTGCTGGTTCCATCGCAAACGGTCAGGGTTTCCAATTCAGCAAGGTTGACGCCAATTTCGACAGATTCAGCAGGCATGGTGAAGGTGTTGCCAGTGAGAGTTTCGCCGTTCACAATCCAGTTCTTGAAACCATATTCGTCGCTGAGCATGGTGTGTTCGAGCGTGACTTCAATCCCTTCTTGAGCTTCGGTGATGGTTTCGCCATTGTATTTTGCAGCAACGCTGATGAGAGTTTCGTCGATGCCAGTGAATGTGATGGCATACATGGTAACGGTGCTGAACGTAGCCGTAACGGTAACGTCGCTTGCAGGCATTTCGAAGCTGTCGCCGGTAACGGTGATGTCGTTGCCATCTGCGTCTTCCACAATCCATGCTTCGAAGGCATAGCCAAGTTCTGGCGTAGCTGTCAGGTTGATGGTGGTGCCAGGAGCGACATTAACCATTGGGGTGGCAGCAATAGTGCCGCCTTCAGCAGGCTGGGTGACCGTTACGTTGTGACGGTTCGGGTCGGGCGTATAGGCAAATGTGGTCTTTGGAAGATATTTGTATGTGTTATTGGCAGAACCATAGGCTGATTGATAACTATAGTATGCGGTGTTCTCCGATTGTTGGACTCCATACCAATATGTGGAACTATAAGTGCCTGCTGCTGTTTGATGGAACCCAATCATCAGGTTGCCCTCGTTGTATTCGAAAGGAGTGTCGAAAATCACGGTCATTTTGTCGTTTGCCACCACCATGTTTCCAGTGTAAACCACTTCCAGTTCGCTCCAGTCGGTCAAAGCGGAGAGCGTTGTTCCTTCGACTTCCTTCAGGCTCACTTCCCATGTTCCGGTATAGGTGAAGTTTGAAGGTGACGACAGATAGAACGTCAGGCTGCTGATGGTTCCGCCATACATGTTTTCCAATGCGGTGGCAGGAATGATGAATTGTGAATTGGTTTCATAACTAGCATAATAGCCATAGAATGGCGTGTAATATCCTGTGCCTGTCGATTCATACACCGTGAGTGTAGGCAGGAATGTGGCCGATACGGTAACATTGCTTTCAGGCATATTGAAGGTGTAACCTGACATGGCAACAGGATTGCCGCTGCCGTCGGTAACGCTCAACGAAGCGAGGCCGTAGCCTGTGGCTGGAGTGATGGTCAGTGTCACTGTTTTGCCGCCCAGAATGTCAGTGTTCGGGTCGGCTTCCACTATGCCGTTCGTAATGCTTTCGTCGATGATAACAGCATAACGTTGACGCTCGGTAAGGTTGATGTCAATTACGGCATTGCCGGCTGGCATGTTGAAGGTGTTGCTCGGCAGCGGTGTGCCGTTGAGTGTCCAATAATTAAATATATAGCCTTCGTTAAGTGTTGCGTAAACGAGGGTGATTTCGGTTCCTTCAGGAGCTTCGCTGGCAGATTCACCATTGTATAAGGCATCAATGCCGGAGATGATATCAGGGGCAAGGACCGGAAGCGTGATGGTGTACATTTCACCAGCCGATTCAAACGTAGCCGTAATGGTAACATCGCTGCTTGGCATGACAAACTGGTTGTCGATGATTTCAACTGCAGGGTCGGTGATCCATTCGCCAAAAGCATAGCCGAGTTCTGGAGTGGCCGTCAAAGTGACGACATTGCCTGAAATGGCAGCGGCTGGAGCCGAAATCGTACCACCACCTTCAGCAGGCTGGTTGACAGTGATATGGTGAAGGTTCGGATTGGGTGTGTAATCGAAAGTGGTCTTTGGCAGGAATGCTTGTGGGCTGTTATTTGAGTTATAATGGCAATAGGATGAATTTTCAGGAGCATCGACGCCGTAGAATGATGCGCTCTTGTAACTGCCTGAACCTCCAGAATAGCTGAAATCGACAAGAAGATTCCCGCCGTTGTAAACGTATGATGTCGTTGTAAATGGAACTTCCATTGTGCTCGACTGGCCGCTGAGGATGCCAGTATAGACTGGTGTGGCTGCTGAAACGTCAATCAAGGACGAAATAGTGGTTTCCGTTGTTTCCATGAGTTTGACAGTCCAAGTGCGGCCCCAAGCACCTGATGCTGGTGAACTGAGATAGAAGGTCATGCCGGAGATGGTTCCGCCGAGCATTTCGGCAAGCTGTTCTGCCGGAATGATAAACTGGTTTTGCTGATTGGAAGCATCGCAATAGAATCCATAAACAGGGATGTATCCATTTGTTTCCGTTCCGTCATTCACGGTAAGCGTAGGATGATATACGAACGTAGCCGTAACGGTGACATCATTTGTAGGCATGGTGAAGGTGTTGCCTTCGATGGGTGAACCGTTGACAATGAATTGTCCGAGGGCATAGTTTGCGTCAGGTGTTGCCGTAAGGGTGACGGATTGGCCTTCGTATGCCTCTGCAGGGCCGCTGACGGTGCCATTGTCAGGCTGAACGTAGGTGATTGTGTGAGAATCTAAGCCCGTAGGGGTAATGTTGATTTTGATGTTCGGACGGAAGCCGTAATTCTGTGTATTCTGAGCTATCGGATTTGTCGGGTCAATGTCATCATCATCTTGGTATCCGCCATGTTCCTTGCCCGAGACCGAGGTGTAGTAAAAATACTTTTGAGCATAGCCGCCTGTGTTGTTATCCACAGCAATCATTAAAGAACTTTCACCGTCATACTCAAATGGGGTATCGAGCGTGAAAGTAACCCAACCGGTCTGATAACCAGACATGGTGGTTTGGCAAACCAGGTCACTGGACGAAACCTTCTCCCAGTCCGTTGCAGAAGCAAAAGAAGTGCGGGTGACATTCTTCATGTAGATGTCCAAGACGTAAGTCATACTTGTTGTACCAGTTGTTGTCTGGAAACTGATGGCATTAATGGTACCAGCTGTGCCAATTTCATCGGCTCCATACAGAATTTCATTGTAGGAATAGTCGTAATAACTGTAAAACGGTGAATAAGAAGAATTGCTCGTTCCCGTTCCAATTACAACATCCATCTGTGCCCAGCTCTTAAAGCCGGCAAGCGCCAAGAGCGCCATGAGTAGAAATGTAAATTTCCGTGTCATTTTTTTGAGATTTTAGTTTAACTTATTGTTATTTGTATTTGAATTTTTCTTTCGGGAAATGAAAAGAGCCGCAGGCCGGGCACGAAATGTGTGGCACACAGAACGTTGTGCGGCGCAGAGGGCTGTGCCGGAAAAACGGGAAAAAGCGGAATGTGATAATGCCTTTTTTGAAAAAAGTAGAAATCCGTATGGGGGGTAAATGTTGTAAATCAATTGTTTATAACAAAATAGCGTAGTCGTGCAAACTGCCGTTTGCACTTTGCAGCTGGTGTCGTTGCGATATCCGAGACAAAGGTCTACGCTCATAGCATTTTACAAAATAAGTCGCAAAAGTAAAAATAATTAGAATATATTTGAAAAAAAAGTGAAAAATAATAATAGTTTTCCGTTGTCGCCGTCCAAAGCGAAAGCATTTTTTTTTGAAACATTTATGTCTGAAAACATCATGCGTCAGCCAATCTGTGAAATTTAGGCATCAATATACAATTTGACTTTTCAATAACCAAAACAATCAAAACCAACAAATATTGCGAAGCTGAACGCAGAGCCATGCGCGCATGAGCTATGCTGAGGCAAGCAATATTCAGTGAAACTAAAACTTTTCTTTATCTGCCTCCGAATCTCGCAACCGCTCGATTCGTACCCGGCAGAGCATCGGAGATGCGGAACCAGATGACCCCCGATTAGGGGGAATCGGACAGGAAA
>JAZQPN010000489.1:0-2326 GCA_045628585.1 Bacteroidales bacterium
ATCGTGAGCGTACGGAGGAGTATCTTGACGAACTGGCTTTCCTATTGGAAACGGCAGGCGGTGTTCCCGTGGCACGTTTCGTGCAGGCCATGGACCATCCGAGCAGTGTGACTTATCTGGGTTCTGGAAAATTGGAAGAAATTCATCAGTATATCAAGGCGGAAAACCTGCAATTGGCTGTGGTCGACGATGAACTGAGTGCCACGCAACTTCGCAACATGGAGAATGCTTTGGAGTGCCGAATTTTGGATAGAACCAGCCTGATTCTGGATATTTTCGCTTCCAATGCGCACACTTCTCACGCAAAAGCGCAAGTGGAGTTGGCGCAATACCAATATCTTCTGCCGCGTCTAACCCGAATGTGGACGCACTTGGAACGCCAGCGAGGCGGTATCGGTATGCGCGGCCCTGGTGAGACCCAGATTGAAACCGACCGCCGCTTGATTTTGGAACGTATTGCCAATTTGAAGGAAAAGCTCAAGGAAATCGACATGCAGAAGACCGTGCAGCGTAAGCAGCGTGGCAAACTGGTGCGTGTTGCACTGGTGGGCTATACCAACGTGGGCAAATCGACGATTATGAACCTGCTGAGCAAGTCGGAGGTGTATACCGAAAACAAGCTTTTCGCTACGCTTGACACTACGGTGCGCAAGGTTGTGGTCGAAAATCTGCCCTTCCTGTTGTCCGATACGGTTGGTTTCATCCGTAAACTGCCGCATGGCTTGGTGGAATCGTTCAAGTCGACACTCGATGAGGTGCGTGAGTCCGATATTCTGCTGCACGTTGTTGACATTTCTCATCCTGATTTTGAATCGCAGATCGAGGTCGTCAACCAGACTTTGAATGAATTGGGCGCTTCCGACAAAAAAACCATCATGGTTTTCAACAAGATAGATGCTTACACTTGGGAAGAGAAAGACCCTGACGACCTGACGCCGGCTACCAAACGTAATGTCTCATACGAAGAACTGAAACAGACTTGGATGGCTAAGACTGACAAGCCTTGTATCTTCATCTCGGCAAAAGGCCGCGACAATTATCAGGAATTCCGTGATTTGCTCTATAAGGAAATCCGTGATATGCATGCCATCCGTTATCCTTACGATAATTTCTTGTATTGATTATGTATTTCGTTGACACACATACACATATCTACGACAAGGAATTTGACACCGACCGCGCCGAAGTGGTGCAGCGTGCCGTGGAAAACGGCGTGCAGATGTTGCTGCTTCCTAATGTGGATGCTGCGACCATTGCTCCGATGCTAGATGCTTTCGGACAGTTTCCCGACCATTGCCGCGTGATGATGGGTTTGCAGCCAGAGGAAGTGCGTGAGGATTACAAAAAGGTGATGGCTTGCATTGAAAAGGAGCTGGAAAAGAATATTTATATAGGTGTCGGTGAAATCGGCTTGGATTTCTATTGGGACACGACTTTTGAAAAACAGCAGCAAGAAGTCTTTGAGCTTCAGCTGGATTGGGCGAAGCAGCTGAAACTGCCTGTTTCCATTCATGTCCGAAATGCTTTCGACAAGATGCGTGCTGTTCTGGAAAAGAAACAGGATGGCGGTTTGCGTGGCGTGATGCATTGTTTCAACGGAACTTTCGACGAGGCAAAGACTTATCTCGACCTCGGCTTTCACCTCGGTCTGGGTGGCGTGACCACTTACAAAAGCTGTCTGGTGAAGGATTTCCTCTCCGAACTGCCTTTGGAGCGGATCGTTCTTGAAACCGATGCCCCGTATCTTTCGCCCGTTCCGCATCGCGGCAAACGTAACGAACCGGCCTACATGGTCGATACGGCGAGACGGATAGCTGAAATAAGGCAATGCCCGCTTGAAGAAATAGCTGAGGTTACTACTGAAAATGCATTTGGTTTGTTTAATTTGATGGTCTAAAAGTAAAGTTGGTTATCTGTTATCGGTTTATGGTTGTCAGTTTACAGTTTACGGTCATCAGTTGTCCAATCGTCTAAAAAGTCAAAATGTCCAATAGTCCCCAAATCAAATCTTTAAATCATTAAATATTAAATCTTTAAATCAAAATCTAAGAAGTCCAATTGTCAAAATAATCCAAACAATGATACAACGCGAAGAAATATCCATTCTGGTGCTTTACACAGGTGGCACCATAGGCATGATGCAAGACCCGAAAACGGGAGCTTGGGCGCCTTTCGACTTCAGTAATATCTACACCCATGTCCCGATGTTGCGTGATTTGGGCTACAAAATCGATTTCTATTCCTTTGACCCGCTGATTGATTCATCCAACATGGATCCGGCGTTTTGGGTCCGTTTGGTGGATAAGATTGAGGAAAACTATGAACT
>JAZQPN010000490.1:0-2333 GCA_045628585.1 Bacteroidales bacterium
CAACAAGGATGAGACCGATGGTCATAAAAATCAGAATGAATGTAAAAATCGAACAATCCGCCATTTTGAACAGTCCCGGATCTTTCCCTTCATCCGACAGAAAGCCTAAAGGATCGTCATCAAAAAGTGCTGGCATTTTTAGGTCAGGATTCCAATTGTAACATATTGACGCGACAAAAAAAGCGATGGTAGCCGCCAACGTGATTCCAGTAACCACCCACCCGATTGCCTTGAACCGATGTGGAAACAAATAATTCTTCTTCATTGTTTGAGATTTTAATTGGTTTAACGCTGCAAAAGTAAAGCAAACTTTACAAATAGACAAATTAATTTGTCATATTCTTTCGTGAATTTAGAACAATTCCAAATATGGAATATGGTTAGATAGAATAATTTGAGTACATTTGCGGCATCAATAATTATGAAGAACTTCTGGAGCATCGACATTGACCACAAGCGAGTCTTCGGACTAGATTTGTTGAGAGCTTTTGCCATCTTTTGCGTGGTGCAAGGCCATGCTGAACGAATCCTGTTCGATACGCCACTTGACCGCTTCACCGACATGCCTGTACCTCACGGCGTTGACATTTTCTTTGTCATGACCGGTTTCCTCATCGGCAAGTCATTCATCTCCCATCTCGAGAAGCACGACAACCACATCAATCGTTCCAAAGCCCTAACATTCTATGGACGGACAGCGCTGCGCATTCTACCCAATTATCTCTTTATCCTGTTAGTCAACTACCTATTGGTGCAGCTACAAGTCATCGAAGGCGACATCCACACATTCCCTCTTTGGCGTTTTGCTACCTTCACACAAAATCTATTCTCGCCCTTTTGGGGGTTCTATTGGGAGTCGTATTCTCTGCCTGTTCAATGGTGGTTCTATGTCTTTTTTCCACTCCTATTGACTTCTTTCTCCCTCTTTGCGAAACCTAAGAAATATATCCCATGGTTATGCTTGTTCTTTATCGCAACATCTATTGCCTTCCGTCTCTCCATTGCCAGCCAAATACATGATCGTTTCAGTTGGGATATTTGGATTCGCAAAACGGTAGCATCACGCACCGACAACATATACATTGGTGTGCTTGCAGCCTGGGCGATGTATTATTATCCGAAACAATGGGAACGCCATGCCGTTGCCAGTTTCATCGTTGGAGTTATCTTGTTCATTGCCACGCGTATCATCCCACGCAATCCTGGTTCTTTCTATTACGATGCCTTATATCTGACGATTTCAGCCTTTGCCATTGCATTGTGGTTTCCTTTGCTGTCGAAATGGAAATCATACAAAACCCGCTTAGGGACTTTCATTTCACGAATCAGCGTGCTCTCCTACGCCATGTTCCTCACTAACTTGCTGCTACTCCAAGTCCTTGAATACAGCTTCCCAAACTTCGTAAGCCAATATGCCGTTGCTTATCCCGCATACTGGTTACTAACTTTTGCAGTGTCGTATCTCTTACATGTACTTGTGGAGAAACCATTCGTAAAACTAAGGGAAAGAATTACTATTCCATAAGCAACGGCAAGTCGATCCGCACCTTGATGATTCTCTCTCAAAAATGGCCGTCGATGCCTATAAATGCATTTTGAGGGAAAACTGACGAATCAACCAACATTTTCCTTATTATTGCAAACCTAAATCCGAAACGAAGACAAAACACATTATTATTATGGAAAACGAAAATTTCAAACTGCCCGAGAACGCACATCGCGAACTGAAACCGGGCGAAGAGTACGAACCCATCTTGTCGAAAGACAAGAAGTATCAGGAAGTTACCGTTTGGTCGGTCGTCACCGGTCTGCTGATGACCATTCTGTTTTCGGCGGCTGCCGCTTACCTTGGCCTGAAAGTCGGCCAGGTGTTTGAAGCCGCCATCCCGATTGCCATCATCGCCATCGGCTTGTCGGGACTAGCCAAGAAAAACGACGCACTTTCGCAAAACGTCATTATTCAATCCATCGGCGGCTGTTCGGGCGGCGTGGGGGCTGGCGCCATTTTCACGCTTCCGGCCCTTTACATTCTGCAAGGCAAGGGCTATGCCATCGAAATCAATTTCTGGCAAGTGTTCATCAGTTCTTTGTTGGGCGGCATTTTGGGCATTCTGTTCCTTATTCCTTTCCGCAAATATTTCGTCAAGGAACAACACGGCAAATTTCCATTCCCTGAAGCCACGGCTACAACGCAGGTCTTAGTCAGCGGACAGAAAAAAGGCAAGGATTCCTTATTGCTGGTTGTCAGCGGTTTGATTGGAGGTCTTTACGATTTCATCGTCGCCACTTTCGGCTGGTGGTCGGAGACCATCACCACACGCATGATGGGTTGG
>JAZQPN010000491.1:0-2457 GCA_045628585.1 Bacteroidales bacterium
TTGTCGTTCCAAACCATTTTCAGGTCAGGGATGACAATGGTCTTGTTGTAGAAATCGCGAGATTCCATCTGCGGATAGCCTTCCAATTCGATGGTTTTCACAAACTCATTGGTCTTTTCCTCATCGTTTTCGGAACGGAAATAATCCACGAAAGCCGTCTTTGTCAAATCGATGGATTCGCTCGGCATATTGGCGTAAACATCAGCGATAGCCTCCAAGACCTTGTCATCGAAAATCGGTAAACTCAACACATTCAGCACGTTTAAGGTCAGGCTGTCGTTCGGATAGCGCGTGTAGGAGCCACGGCAAACGAAATCGGTCAAACCCTTGTCCAAGCCCAAATCAGTTGTGCCATGACCATGAATCACGCCACGATGGTTTACATTTAAATAGGTGTCGTATTTTGTTTCATCGGAAATGACAAAACGCACGTTGTCAGCATCATACCACAATATTCCGTTGGCCAAATCAATTTCATCCATTGCAACGGGACGCGTATTTGGCGTTAAGAACGAAGCGAAATAGCCGCCGTCGATGGCCTGCTCGTAATACAAGCCATTGCACAAATCAGGATTGTCTTTTCTGATGGTGTCCATCGCAATCGGAATCCGAATTGCATTCGGATTGATGCGCGTTGACGATGCAAACCAATACTTTTCAGGGAAAACGGGTTCCATTAAATCGTCGCTTAAAGTCGGGACGATTAAACTGCTGTCTGCCAACATTATGGTGCTATCCATTTCCGATGAAGGATTATCGTTTGCACCAAAATCGAGTAATGCGAAATGGCCATCAAAATAACCGAACTCCTCCCCTGCTTCCAAAGTCAAATCTCCGTTAAAGGCAAACTGCGGACTCAGCTGAAATTCCGAGGAATCAGCCAAATGCGCGAAGCCATGCGTCACGCCACCGACGGGAACGATGGAATCGAAATAGATTGGCGTGTGGCTGCCATCGAGAGCGGCATAGTCCCAGGTGCCTTTCGCCTTGTAATTCCTTCTGCTCTTGATGTTTACGAGAGCATCCTTATACAAATGGAAACCGTTCAACGTATCGGCAAGCAGCTCACCACGAATCGGTTCCATTTGCGAATCGGAGTCAATGTCGATGTCGTGTTCGTAAGGGAAAACCGCCGCATCGGCCACACGGATAATCTTCACATCGTGGGCGTGAATCACATAGTTGGTCATGTCGTATTCCGCGCTCGTGCTGTAAAATTCCAGCGAATCCTGCTCAGGAATCATGGATATGAATTTCGAGGCATTGTCATGGACAGCGAGCAGTTCTTCGTGCGTATTTGCCTGACTGTAAGCATCATTGCCATCAACAGGATTGTAAACGTGCAGATTGTTTGTGGTCATATCCCATTCAGCTTCCTTCAAGGTGCAGACGAACTGGTTCATCGGGAAATCGAGGTTACTTGTATTGTCGAGATAATCATATTGCACTTTCTGGTTGTCGAAATTCACATCAGCGCGATAGTTGGTTGCGGCAAAGGCAACTGTCGTACTATCAGACGAATACAGGACAAAATTAGCCGAATCCGCCACAAAAGTACGGGCATCTAAAGCGAAGTCATCGGAATCAAATTCCGTCAGGCCAAAACGCATCTTGCCATCGGCTTTATAGCCATCGGCATTCAAAGTAGTCTTGCCAGAGAAATACGTATCGCCGTACATACAAATCGGATTATCAATGGTTTCCGTCGTCAGTTCAGGCTTAAACACATCCCATTTCATTTTCAAGGCATTGGCCGAAGCCACCGGGAATTTCGTGCCATCGGCAAGGGGCTGCATCTTGAATTGGTTCGTGATGGCTGTTACGGAATCGAGATAGAACATGAAACGGTCGGAATTGAACGCAGCCGTCTGATAATCAAGATTTCCGATGCCATAAAAACCGCCTTCGGAAAGGTGAATATGCTGGTGGAAACGCCCAGATCCGTCATACATCGGATAGGAATCGTTGTCATCCGTTCCAATGCGATGGTCGAAACCCAAGGAATAATCGTCCATCACCACAAGCGGTTCCTCGATGCGTTGGAAAATGCCGCCCGAAACGAGTTCGCCGTTGAATGAAACATGCTCCATGGTGAGGTCGGTAAGGCTGTCTATTTCAAAAGGATACAAGTAATAATAGAACTTGCCTTCCAAATCATCGACAGTCGCAAGACTATCTACATTGCCCGGATTGAACACACCGCTATTAATATGACGGTAAAATTTGTAAGCGTTGGATTCACTGAAAAACTTCGGGAAATCAGGCGTTTCGTAACGGCTCGACTTGTTGTCGCCGTGGTCAATCAGAAGGTGGCCTTTCAGTTTTTCCAGCGTGCCGTTGACGGGAATGATTTCATTGTTGTCGCGGGCATAGAAACGCAAGGAATCGACTTTTGCCATCTCAATCGAGAAATCCTCATAATTAAAAAGGCAGTCCTTAGCGAAGAACTCAAACATG
>JAZQPN010000492.1:0-5441 GCA_045628585.1 Bacteroidales bacterium
TCCACTTCCGTATTCTGGTTCCAAATTCTCAGCAAGATTCTTAATCAGATAGCTCCCATATTCAGCCCTATCCTTCCCCTGCTGTTCTTCCTCAAAAATACGTCTTCCAATATTCCAATACATCTGAACCCTGCAAAAATCAACGCTACGCACGGCATTGCTGCGCGCTTTGTCTATTATTTGACGCACTTCGGAGAAGAACGAAACGGAAGTCTCATTTTCTGATGCTGAAACATCAATGTTGCTCAATATGGAATCTTTATCTGGCATACTCAACTTTCTCAAAATCTAATCCTAATTTGCTCTTTTGCATTGTATTAAGTTTATTTCTTTATGATTTATCTAATAACCTCCATTTTTAAATTCAATTTTTGGCCAATACCTCTCTCGCCTTCTCAATCCACTCACAATCAACACCAAGACTTTCAGCAATGTTCAAGGCTTCGTGCGGCACTTCACCTTCCTTCACCTCTACAAGCTGGTAGTTCATCTGTCCGTCGACAAAGCCTTTCACGCGCAGACGTTTCGAACTTGCCGACTCTATATCATAATGCGTGGTCAAGACGAGGCTCACATTCTTACCCGAAAGCAATTCTATCAAGGCAGTCACCAAGGCTGCGCCTTCCGTCGGGTTGGTGGTGCGGGCTGGCTCGTCGACCATCGCCACAATATTTCCTTCTTTTCGCGATGCCTTAATCACGGCATCGATGTTTTTCATCTCTGCGGCAAACGACGACAGCCCTTTTTCAATCGACTGCTCATCGCCAATGCAGAAATAAATCTCGTCCCTGACATCAATCTCCGCCTTTTCAGCCGGTATGCCGAAACCGAACTGGAAGAGATATTGACATAATGTCAAGGTCTTCAAAACCACGGTCTTACCGCCCATATTGGCGCCCGTGATTAAGGTTGGCTGCTGACCGAAACTGATGTCAACAGGCTGATACAGCTTGCCAACCGCTGCAAGCGAGTTCTTCACTTGCGGATGGAACAGGCCACGATACGAAGCCGTTCCCTTTGAAACGCTTGGGAAAACAAGTCCCAACTGTTTCATTTGCAAGGCTTTTGCAAGGTTGATATCAACCTGTGCCAAAGCTTGCTGTGCTTGTTCGATTTCCGCCGCAAACGGACGGAGTTTTCTGCTCAATTCAAGACGGATTCCATCTTCAATTTCATTCGCCTTGAGCAGCAGTTCTTCCTGCATATCAGGACTTTTGCGAATCAGCGCACGCAGTTCCTTCAAGTCCTCAGAGTAGGAATCGTAAATGTAGAATGTCGCAATCTTCAAGCCGTCGGGGTCAAGAATCGAAATCACGTTCTGCATATCCGGCAAAGCGATGACTTTATCCAAACCCAGTTTTTGCAAACGCTCCGAGATGTCAGCCGTCAAAATGGCGAGATGTTTCACTTCAAAAAGCTCAATGTCATCCAAAACGACAGATTCGCCCAAATGCTTGATGGTGGTGCGGACATCTTTCAGGCATTGCAGCTTCGATTGCAACGTATTAATATAAGGTGTATTTTCCGGTTCAAGGACAAAGTCATGGAACGATTTCAAAACTGCATAGCACTTCCCTATCTCCGATGCGTTTTTCATCATCGGCATGTCCAAAAGGCTACGGCGACCGAAACTCGACTGCAAGTCAAGCTGATCGAACATATAGCGCAGTCCGCAAGGTGATTCTATGACGTCTTTCAATTGCATAAATAACTCTTCTTTAAATCGTAAACCGGCAACTGTATGGCCTCCGACAATGTCTTGCAAAGTATTTGCGAATCAAGCACATAACCGCTTGGCGATGTCGGGTTGACGCATACGGCAATCAGTTTGCTTCTTTGCAGCACATGAAGTTTTCCTCCTGAATGGCAGAATTGCCTCAAAGCCTGCTGCGAAGCGAAAATCTTGGTAAAGTCACGGACAACGAGTTCAACGCCTTTCAGTTGCTTGTTCTGCCTGACTTTTTCAAGGAAACTGTCAACCAAAGCACCTGCGACAAACAAAGTCTCGCAATTCTCCATGCCATCAAAATGGATTTCCTTCGACAACGACGAAACCGTATTCAAATCATGGAGTTGCCCTTCCTTGTCAACCGACCAAAGACCTTTCTCAATAGGCGTAAGCAACTCAAGATTTCTATCGTTGGTGACACCTATATTAATAAGGTCAACCACAAAGGACGTTTTCTGCACCAAAGTCTGCATATTTGCCGAATAAGCCGCACCCGTCGAAAGTATCATCGACTCGCTCACAGCTGGCGATGCGGAACTCAGTCTTGACAAGGCCCCATCAACAATCACAAGGTCGATGTCATGTTTGCGCATCTCTTTCATCCAGCGCCGCAGACTCGCTCCCGTTGATGGCCCTGACAGTAAAATCTTACCTCTTGTCAATGCTTTTGCCGTCACGACTCGTCCTAACGATGTGTTTACGTCGCTCACATCAATCAGTTCGGAAACCAGTTTGCGTTGGCGGTAATGCATCTCTGATGTACCGAAATACATGCCTTCGCGCAAATAGATTTCAGGCTTGGCCGTTTGGGTCACTTGGTCGACACTCTCTCCGTCAATGCCTATCGAAGTCACGGCAACACGTTTCTTGTCCAGAGGGAGATGCTCAAGAACGTATTTCAGGCATTCCGTTTTGCCCGTGTTCTTTTCCAGTCCCACAATGGATAAACTGCTGTAATTCAATATTTCATTGACGAAGGACATCCTTGTTTATATAGGCCTATTTTCAATAATTATGTATATGTTTATTTTATCGTATTAGTTTTCCTTCTACCGTGTCAATTTTTATGGATGTGGTAAACTGCATGTGTTTGAGGTTTGCGACAAGCCGATCTATGTCATCAGTGTTACAGTCGATTATCTCATCAAGCCCCATAATATCTCCACTCAATATTTTGGCTTTCTGAACATTTGCTTCCCTCGTGTCCATAGTAAGCAAATACGATTTGGCGCGCCGATATATGTATCTTAATGCAACAGCTTCCAGATCTGCTTGCTTATATCTTTCGCGAAGACTTGTTTTCAAAGAGAGGCTGACAGGCACAGATTGGTTGTATAACAATGCGTCAAAATTCACATTGGGGACAAAAGCCACTTTAGCCTGTGTATAAAAAGGACGTATATTCTCCCTGAAAAGCAAAGAATAGATAATGAATTCAAAAATACTACCATGAAGATTGGGCTGTCCCGCCTTAACTAAAGCATCCCAATACTGTTTCACATAGTCTTTTGGCGACTTGTAGCGAATCGTCATGAACGTTTCGCCCACGATGAGCTTCTCAAATAGACGTACAGAGTCCGTTTCGTTTTTTGCAATACCTTGGCTAATTAATTCTCCCATTTGTTTTCCTTATTAGATTAAAATACGTTTCAATAATTGTTCTGCAGTTGCTTGTATTGCAGGGACAGCTACTGAATTTCCAAACTGTTTATAGGCTGAAGCATCAGCCACTGCAATGATGAATTTATCAGGGAAGCCCTGCAATCGAGCCCATTCGCGTGGTGTCATCCGCCTCCAGCCTTCACGGTTTACTTCACCTTTAATGTTGGTTACTGGGGTAAAGTCCTTCAGGCGCTTGTCTATTACGATATTTCTCTCTCTCCCCATTCCCCCCACAACAATAGCATTTGCCACACCATCATCAGGGATTATCTCGTATCCGAAACCATTTCCCTTGCTTTCGTGTCTTTTCCGATGCTCTATAAGCGTATGAATATATTGAGTCGATAGGTAGTATTTAGCAGAGACAACCTCTTTCTCACGAATGTCAATAAATCGTTTTGTTTTATCAGTAGGTGAAGGATACTCAAACTCATTTACGTTCATATCTTTGCGGAATCCAACTATATACACTCTTTCACGATGCTGAGGAACACCAAAATTCATTGCATTAACAGTTTGAGGATTTGGCACATAATATCCTAAATCATTACGTAACACATTCAAAATAACCTCAAGTGTCCTACCCTTGTCGTGTATCATCAGACCTTTAACATTCTCAAGAAAGAATGCTTTTGGTTGTTTGCGTTTTATGATTTCTGCCACATCAAAAAACAACGTACCACGTGTTTCCTCAAAGCCTCGCTTCTTACCAGCCAAAGAAAATGCCTGACAAGGAAATCCTGCACAAAGCACATCAAAGTCGTCAGGAATATAATTCTTTGTAGATTCTTTTGTTATATCACCAAAGGGCATTTCACCGTAGTTAATCAGGTATGTTTCTTGCGCTTTTGCATCGAATTCCGAAGAGTAAACACATTTTCCGCCAAGATTCTGCATGGCAATGCGAAAGCCACCAATCCCAGCAAACAAATCAATAAACGTAAATTTTGGATTCTCTGGTGCAGGAAATGGAATATCGAAAAAGTCGGAGAACAATCCGTATTGAGCGGGGGCTTCTGCAACCATCCACACCTGCTCATCGGTTATCTCCTCAATATCAAAAGGTTGACGAGCTTCTTTCCTTGAAAGAAACTCACGAATAGCACTTATGATTTCCGACCGCTCTTCCTTGTCAATCACATCTCTGTGATTGTGAAGAAAATGGCTCAACACCGCCATTTGATTTTCATAAGAGGTTTCGCCATACAGCCTTACATTATTTTCCTCATCTACCTCTTCTGGAAAATCAACCAATGATATTTTATTAGCTTTCGTTGTCATTTATAAAAGAATATACCTTCAAAATGATGAATTCAGTAGAGACGCTATTGCTTGCGTCTCTACTATTATTCACCTTATTAATAATTATCTGCTCTCGTTTCTTTCGTGACGCTTCAAAGCTGAAGGTTCGATGTTCATTCTTTCGCCTTCGAGCAGTGAAATGACGCCGTCGACAGCCTTACCAGCTTCAACTTCTGCCTTTGCTCTTGCAGCTTCACATTCAGCGCAGTGGCAATCGTTGTGATATTCAGCAGGTTCGGTGTAAGTCGTGATGACGCCTTCGAAGTTTCTCAAGACGACCTTGCCTGGAGCCTGTGAAATGACATACTGAGGCATGACTGGAGTCTTGCCGCCGCCACCAGGAGCATCGACAACGAAGGTCGGGATGCAGAAACCTGAGGTGTGACCACGGAGGCCTTCAATGATTTCGATACCCTTCGAGACTGGAGTGCGGAAGTGTTCCAGACCCATTGAAAGGTCACACTGATAGATATAGTAAGGACGCACACGCATCTTCACGAGTTCGTGAACGAGGTTCATCATGACATGGACGCAGTCGTTGACGCCACGGAGCAACACGCTCTGGTTGCCCAACGGAATACCAGCGTTAGCCAGCATTTCGCAAGCACGCTTTGATTCTGCCGTCACTTCATTCGGGTGGTTGAAGTGTGTGTTGATCCAAACCGGATGGTATTTCTTCAGCATGTCGCAGAGTTCAGGGGTGATACGCTGTGGGCAAACCACAGGAGTACGGGTGCCTAAACGGACG
>JAZQPN010000493.1:0-2437 GCA_045628585.1 Bacteroidales bacterium
TGCATTCAATTGTTGTTCAAGTGCGCTTTGAATCTTGCTCATGGTCTTTTCTATCACCTTATCAGTCAATGTGGTGGAAGTCGACATCAGGACAAAACTCATGGCATATTGTTTCTTGCCTTCCGGAATCTTTTCGCCTTCGTAAACATCGAAGAGGCTCATCGATTGCAGTATCTTGTTTTCGGCCTTCATGGCGACTTTCTTCACTTCGTCGAAATTGACATTCTTGTCGAAAATCATGGCGAGGTCACGGCGGACTGATGGGAATTTTGGCAGTGCGACAAACTGAATTTCAGCGGCCTTGGCAATACTTTGCAGCATCAGTGTCCAATTGAAGGTGGCGTAGAAGACATCTTTCTTCACATCGAACTGCTTCAAAGTCTTCTTGCTGAGTTTGCCGAAAGTGACAATTTCCTGACCGGCAATCATGTAAACGGTTGAATAATCGAAATGAGGCAACGTGCCTTCCTTAGCCTCGATGGCGTTGAGGTCGAATTTCATGTGTTGAAGAACGCTCATCACATATTGTTTCAAATCGAAGAAATCGACGGCCTTGGCCTGATTGCTCCACAGTTCCTCCTGCTTGTTTCCCGTGAGGAAAAGGTCGAGGCAATAGTGTTCGCTGTAAGGCGTGAGCGTGTGCTGCATATCCTGAACAGCCTTAGAATCAAAGAAATAGACATTACCAAACTCGAAGAATTTCATGTCGTTCATCTTGCGGTTCTGGTTGAAGGCGATGGATTCGAGGCCGCCCCACATCAGGGTTTGGCGCAACACGTTGAGGTCGCTGCTCAATGGGTTCAGAATCTTCACGTTCTTGTCTTCGTCGAAAGCTTCGAAAGCGGTGCTGTAAGCGGCTTTGGTCAGCGAGTTGTTCATGATTTCGTAGAAGCCGTTGGCCACCAGCATGTCCGAAATCTTCTGCTGCAACTTGTTGGCATCAGGCTTGTTGGTGCGGCTGATGGAGGCGTTGATGCGGGTCGGAATGGCGATGTTGTCGTAGCCGTAGATGCGCAGGATTTCCTCGACCACATCGGCTGGACGGGTCACATCTACCTTGCAGGTAGGAACATTGATGACAACGTGCTCATCATTCTGTTCAACGACCTCACATTCAAGGCTCTTCAAGATGTTGACGGCTTGTGTCTTGTCGATTTCCTGACCGGCAACCTTGTTCAGATAAGCAAATTTCAAATCGACTTGTGCAGGCTTGAAATCACCGTTTTTCACATCCTTGATTTCGGATGAAATGGTTCCGCCAGCCAATTCCTTAATCAGCATGGCGGCGCGTTTCAGGGCAAAAATGGTGATGTTCGGGTCGGCGCCGCGTTCATAACGGAACGAAGCATCGGTCTGAAGGCCATGATATTTGGCCGTCTTACGGATGGATGTCGGGTTAAAGTAAGCGCTTTCCAAGAAGACGTTGGTGGTTTCCATCGTGACGCCTGATTTTTCGCCGCCGAACACACCAGCGATGCACATCGGTTCCTCGGCATTGCAAATCATCAGGTTCGTATCGGTGAGTTTGCGTTCCACGCCGTCCAAAGTGACAAAAGGCGTGTCTTTCGGCATACATTTCACGACGATTTTCTTGCCAGAGACTTTGTCGGCATCGAAAGCGTGCATCGGCTGTCCGACTTCCATCAAAACGTAGTTGGTGATATCGACAATGTTGTTGATGCTGCGGATGCCAACGGCAGCGAGACGGTTTTTCAGCCAAGCCGGTGATTCGGCAACCTTCACGCCGCTGATGGTCAGACCTGAATAACGCGGGCAAGCAGCCGTGTTTTCAACCTCGACTTCAATATTGTTATTGTTGTTTTCAACCTTGAAATCGTCGACTGAAGGTATGACAAGGTGATATTGCGTAGTCTTTTCGCGTTGGTTGAGGGCAGCCACGAGGTCGCGGGCCGAACCAATGTGTGAGGTGGCATCGGAACGGTTGGCGGTGAGGCCAATCTCGATGGTATAATCCTGTTCGACAGGGAAATAGAAAGCGGCAGGCTTGCCAACTTCGTAATCGTCGGGCAGCACCATGATGCCATCGTGCGAACTGCCAAGCTGCAATTCGTCTTCGGCGCAAATCATGCCTTCGGAGACTTCGCCACGGATTTTGCCTTTCTTGATGGTGAAGCTCTCGTCGCCTTTCCAAAGTTCGCAGCCGATGGTTGCCACTAAAACTTTCTGCCCGGCAGCCACATTAGGCGCACCGCAAACGATGTGCAGCGGTTCGTCGCCACCACAATCGACTGTGGTGATGTGCAAATGGTCGGAATTGGGATGCTCAACGCAAGTGAGCACCTTGCCCACCACGACGCCTTTCAGCGAACCCTTGACGGATTCGAACGGGGTGAGGTCTTCAACTTCCAAGCCTGTTGATGTCAGCACTTCGCTGACTTTTTCTGCCGAATATTCGCAATTGATGTACTGTTTCAGC
>JAZQPN010000494.1:0-11693 GCA_045628585.1 Bacteroidales bacterium
TTGGCGGTTCGCCATTCCAATTTGCTCCTGTCCATTGTGCCTTTTGCAATCAACGCATCAACATTCGATGCTTTTGCAAAACTGATTATGGAATTTGGATTGTCATCGTCCGATTCCAAAATCTGTTCATCTTCAACTGCGCAATCGATTTCAAAATCCTCATCGACAGGCCAAAACATGACATCTTTCAGACTTATCATCGCATCGCTGTAAAGGTTCTGCATATCAATAAGTTGAAAGCGGCGGTCGGCCAAATCCGCTTCCATTTGCACCACATCGGCATGACCTTTCTGACCCAGACTTTCCTGCTTTTGCGCCAATGCCAACGACTTTTCGGCAGCCTCAACCTGAATCTGCATCGTCTTCACCATTTCGGCATAATACACCGCATTATAGAAGGCTTCCATCGTGGTCAGGCAAATGACATCCTTGGCCTGCTGGTCCTTGCTCAAACCCATTTCCATCATCGTCTTGCTGATTTTCAAATTGTTAATCGCCTGAAAACCATTGAACAGCATAATGCCGCCCGACAAGGAATAGCCATTGTTGAAAGATGTCGTATTGACAAACGTATTCGTCTCAGGGTCAATGTTTCTGCCATAATAATTATAAGCGTAGGTGCTGCCCTGAATGCTTGGCGTAAAGGCACTTAAAATGGCATCGCGGCGGGCAATGCGCTCGTCATCGCGGTCGGCTTGCTGCAAGCGCATCTGCGTCGAATTGCTGATGGCATATTCCATGCAGTCTTTCAAGGTCATTTTCCGAATGGTCTGCGCTTCCGAAATGTTTTTTGCCAATAATGCGCATGCCAAAACCCATATTTTCATTCTTTTCATCGACATAAAGTTTAAAAACATAGTACTGCAAGCATACGCTGTGCCAAACTTGTTAATAAGCAACGTATCAACAATTTACAAAATAATATAATTGTAAAATTGTAAAGAAACTTTACAATGGGTGTAAAGAATGTTTACAGTTGAGATGTTATTATTCGCTTTTTGGCTATAGGCCATTGGCATCTGGCATACACAATAATAAAAGGGAAATTATCCATTTAATGAACCAATGAGCCAAAGGCTAAAAGCCAAAAGCCAGAAGCACATAATTTTCTCAACAACAATCACTTACAATGATATTTCACCAATCCACCGGCAGGCGTTTGCATGATTTCGCCTAAATGCAAGCCTTTGCTTTCAAGACAAGCCTTCAGAATATCCTGGAAATGATAGGCAACCGAACCCACAAAACTGACATTCAGATTCTCAAAACCTTCATATCGGCACACGAAAACATTCAGAAATTCGTTGAAGCAATCGCCGACAAGTTGCTGAATGTAAACATTTTGACAATGCTCGCCCGCAAATTTGCAAAACGATGACAAATAAGTGTTTGGCTGCGGATAATGATACAATCTGTCGATGAAATCCTTGTGACTGAGATGATATTCCGCCTCAAATTGCCGATGCAAATCGTCTGGCATCAAGCCATAGAAATAACTGCGGACGACCTTTTTGCCAATATAAGTGCCACTGCCCTCATCACCGACCAGATACCCCAACGAAACTGCTTGGTTCACAATGCTTTTTCCATCATAAAGACAGGAATTTGCGCCCGTACCCAAAATGCATGCAATGCCTTTTTCGTGACCCAAAACTGCATGGGCTGCTGCCATCAAATCGTGTGTAACCTTGATTTCAGCCGTCGTGAAACGCTGACGCAAAGCCGCCGCAACGAGCTGGCAGTTCTTTTCATTGCCACATCCCGAGCCATAATAACTGATTTTCTCCACATTTTCAGGGAAATCGGCAGGAAATTCATTGTTGATAATGGCCGTCATAGTCTCCCAATCCGTATAATTAGGGTTGAAGCCTTGAGTCAGGAAGCGCATCGCAACACGCTGTCTGTCAATGAGAATCCATTCCGTTTTGGTGGAACCGCCGTCAGCAATCAGGTGCATAGTCTTATTTTGTTGTGCAAAGGAAACAAAAATCGGCATACAAACCAATGTTTTTTATAGATTTGCAGCGGATTTTGGCACGGATTATGATTTACCGTGCGAAGCAAAACGAACTTTGTAATTATCAATCAGTAAATCAAGCATTTGAAATGAGAAAATGGCGCATTGAAGATTCCGAAGACCTTTATAATGTGAAAGGTTGGGGCGGACACTATTTTTCCATCAACGAAAACGGTCATATCATCGTGACACCGAAAGAAGGCTGTGCTTCAGTCGACCTTCCCGAACTTGTTGACGAACTGGCACTTAGGGACGTTTCGGCACCTATTTTGGTGCGTTTCCCCGACATCATCGACGACCGCATCAACAAAATCGACTCCTGCTTTAAGGAAGCGGCTGCCGAATACGAGTTCAAGGGACAAAACTTTGTGGTTCTGCCAATTAAGGTGAACCAGATGCGTCCTGTGGTCGAAGAAATCGTCAGCCACGGCAAGAAATTCAACATCGGTCTGGAAGCTGGCTCCAAGCCTGAACTTCACGCCATCATTTCACTCAACACCGATTCCGACTCACTCATCATCTGCAACGGCTACAAAGATGAAGAGTTCATCGAACTGGCGCTTTTGGCCCAAAAGATGGGTCGTAAAATCATCATCGTCATCGAAAAGATGAACGAGTTGAGGATTACGGCGAAGATTGCCAAACGCCTGAAAGTCACGCCAAACCTTGGCATACGCATCAAGCTGGCCAGCTCCGGCGCAGGCAAATGGGAAGAATCGGGCGGCGACGGCAGCAAGTTCGGCCTCACCTCATCGGAAATGCTCGAAGCCCTCGACTTCCTTGAGGAACACAACATGAAGGAATGTCTGAAACTTGTCCACTATCACATTGGAAGCCAGGTCAGTAAGATTAAGAGCATCAACATCGCTTTACGCGAAGCCGCACAGTTTTATGTGCAGCTGCACAAGATGGGTTACAATATCGAGTTTGTCGACATGGGCGGCGGTCTCGGCGTCGACTACGACGGCACGCGTTCATCAAGCCCAAGTTCGGTCAACTACAGCATTCAGGAATATGCCAACAATGCCGTTTTCTCCATCGTCGATGTCTGCGACAAAAACGGTCTGCCTCACCCGAACATCATCTGCGAATCGGGCCGTGCGCTCACCGCACACCATTCCGTGCTGATTTTTGAAGTGCTGGAAACCACATCGTTACCCGAATGGGACGAAGATGAAGAACCTGCTGAAGACGACCATGAACTCATTCACGAACTTTACAATTCGTGGGACGAACTGAACAAGAATTCTTCTTTGGAAATTTGGCACGATGCCCAAGAAATCCGCGAAGAAGCCCTTAACCTGTTCAGCCTCGGTTTGTTAGACTTGAAATCACGCGCAAAAATCGAGCGTCTTTTCTGGTCGATTGCACGCGAAGTGAATCATATTGCCAGCGAACTGAAACGCGTCCCGGAAGACTTCTTGTCATTGCCTAAACTTTTGGCTGACAAATATTTCTGCAACTTTTCATTGTTCCAGTCCCTGCCCGATTCCTGGGCCATCGACCAGCTCTTCCCTATCATCCCAATCCATCGTTTGGACGAAAAGCCGACGCATCTCGCCACTTTGCAGGACATCACCTGTGATTCTGATGGCAAGATTGCCAATTTCGTCACCAAGACCAACCAGCACACCATCCCGCTGCACACTTTCGATGACAAGGAGCATTATTATATAGGTGTGTTCCTCGTTGGCGCTTATCAGGAAATTCTTGGCGACCTGCACAACCTGTTTGGCGACACCAATGCCGTTCACGTTTCGGTGGATGAAAAGGGCTATTCAATCGACCAAATCATTGATGGAGAGACTGTTGCCGATGTTTTGGAATACGTTCAATACAGCCCGAAGAAACTGGTTCGCAGCGTTGAAGCATGGGTTACGAACTGTGTCAAAAACGGCAAGATTTCCGTTGAAGAAGGCAAGGAATTCCTTTCCAATTACCGTTCAGGTTTGTATGGCTACACCTATTTGGAAAGCTGATTTTGCATCCTTTATATCAACAAAAAAAAGTCGCCAAATGGCGACTTTTTTGTTTCATCTAATTGGAAATCACTCCTTTGCAGCGAACATTTTGTCAATCAAATCGTGATAGCGGTTCATCACGACCTTACGCTTCACTTTCAGCGTAGGCGTCAGGATGCCCGTTGCCATTGACCATTCATCGGCCACAAACTCGTATTTCTTGACTTTTTCAGTCTCGCCCAAAGTGCCGTTTATCTTGTTGATTTCCTTTGCAAAACGCTTGATTACATCAGGATTTTTGAGCAACTCGCGCGGAGTGGTGTATTCCACATCATGACGCTGGCACCAGCCTTTCATGAAACCGAAATCAGGCAAGACGATGGCTCCCGCAAACTTTTGGTTTTCGCCCACCACAACAGCTTGTTCAAAGAACGGCGAAGCGATAAATTTGCCTTCAATCAGTTCCGGATTAATGTATTTTCCGCCCGAAGTCTTGAAAAGATTCTTCAGTCTTCCCGTGATTATCAATTGGTTATATTCGTTCAAACGACCCATATCACCCGTATGGAACCAACCGTCTTCGTCAATCACTTCCTTGGTAAGTTCAGGCTTTTTGTAATAGCCCATCATCACGTTGTGGCCGCGGCAAATGATCTCGCCGTTATCAGCAATCTTGACCTCAACGCCCGGCAAAGGCTGACCAACAGTGCCAACTTCCCTGCCATGAGGATTGTTGTTGCTGACCGCAATGACCGGAGAAGTTTCCGTCAAGCCATAACCTTCGTAAATCGGCATTTTGATAGCAGAAAAGAAGCTGGCCAGTTTTCTGGAAATGCTGGCAGCCCCCGAAACGACAACATCAATTTGTTCCGCTCCCATTCCTTCCCTTATCTTGCCATAAACCAGTCTGTCGGCAATTTGCAACTTGAGCGCATAAAACCAATTGCATTTTGAACTTTCAACTTTATATTTTTCACTCAATTTCAACGCCCAAAAGAAAATGCTTCTTGAAAAGCCTTTCATCTTCTTGCCCGACGAATAGATGCTATCATAAAAACGCTCCAAAACACGCGGAACTGCACAAAACATATTCGGACGTATTTCCTTCATGTCTGATGCGATAGTTGCCAGACTTTCAGCATAATAAATCGACATGCCCATATACTGATAGCCATAAATCAAAGCACGCTCGTAAGCGTGGCAGACCGGAAGAAAACTATATGCACGGGTGGAATTTGGCGAAAAAGTTTGAACGAAATTCTTAAACTGATTCATCAAATTATGGTTCGAAAGCATGACACCTTTAGGCGTTCCTGTCGTTCCTGATGTATAGATTATGGTGGCGCACTCCATTTCATCAACAGCATTTTTGCATGCTTCAAGTTCCTCTTTATGAGGATGTTGCTCGCCAAGTTCCATCAATTGGTCGAAATACGGATACAACTCTCTGTTCACCATCGTATACACCAGTTTCAGTTGCGGTGCATCAGGGAGAACATTGGTCACTTTATTCATCACGGCCAAGCCATCGGTAATGACCATTTTTGCTTCACAATCGCTAAGGATATAACGGTAATCCTCTTCGCTGATGGTCGGGTAAATCGGCACACTAATCGCACCTACCTGATTGATGGCCATATCAAGCATGTTCCATTCGGGACGATTATTCAGGATCAAGGCAACCTTGTCCTGCTTTTGAATGCCCAGCTCGATGAAAGCATAACTCAGCTTGTTGACGCATTCAATATATTCTTGGATGCTATACTTTCTCCATTCGCCGTTTTTCTTCCCTGCAAGCGCAACTGCCTGATTAGGAAACTTTTCAACATAATTCGAAAGGAGATCGAATATACGTTTTACTTCCATAAATTAATAAAATGCTCGTTTTAAAATTGCAAAAATAACAATTATTATAAGACAAAGTTTTATTTATGGGAAAAATTTGACTAAACGCATAAAAAGAACAGTGCCATCAGAACCATCAGCAGAGGGATGATTTTGCTTTTGATGTTTTTTTCCTTGAAGCAAATGGCACCGTAGGTAAACGAAACGACGAGTCTTACTCCATTCAGAATCAATGGAATAAGAACCACAATTGCTGCTTCTTGGCTTAGGCCTGAAAGGTAAATGCAATCGGCCACGGAAACGAAAACCGCCATTACAGCAATGCTCCATCGCCATTCAAACGGATGCTCGTTGCGACGGCGCCACCAGATGCAGAAAATGAACAACGACATCAGCACAAACTGATAGATGGTGTACCAAGCCTGCACCGTGACAGGGGCCATCTGCTGTTTGCTCAAAAGAAACTTATCGTAAATACCGCTGAATGCGACAATTACAGCCGACAACAACAACATGATGACCCATTTGTTCGACTCAAATTTGATGCCTTCACGCTTGCCTGATTTGTTCATCAAATAGAATGAAATTATTGCCAGAACCACTCCAATCCACTGATTTACATTCAGATGTTCCTGAAAGACAATCAGCAGCAAGAGCAGGGAAATGGCGGGCCTCAGCTGATTGATAGGACCGACCACTGTTATCGGCAGATTCTTCATGGCCGAATAGCTGAACGCCCACGAAATCAACACCATAGAAGTCTTTCCCAATATCAGAAGATGGTTTTTCAGCGGTATCGGCTCCACATAGAAATTCCGCAGGAAACCATTGGAAAACAGTTGCGGCTCGATATTCGACAACAAAATGATAGGTAGAAATATAAGTGCGCTCACAAAAGTACTGAAAAACAGCACCGGAGCGATTGCATTTGCATTAACCGACTTCTTTTTGAAAATGTCGTAAAAGCCTAATAGAAAGGCCGATATTAAGGATAATGTGATCCACATGTCATTGCCTGTTTGCGGGTGCAAAGGTAGTGTTTATTGGAGAACGGAGGCGAATTGTGGGGAATAATTTTTTGGAGATGTTTGCGTTGACTTTAGCCGTTAGCCGTTAGCCATTAGCCGTTAGCCATTAGCTTTTAGCCATTAACCAAATATATGGAAATTATGCAATAAACTGATAACCCAAAATCAGAAATCATCGTACCAAATCAATATAGACCGGCAAATGGTCGCTGAAACCACCGAAGTAGCGAGGGCCGATATAGGTTCTGATGAGTTTCTTTCCGTGATATGTCGGGTCGTCCTCAAGCATGAAATCCGTCCAAAAGATTCGTGCGCTATTTTCCTTATAATGAAGGCCTTCCCTATCGTTAAGCACTTGCGGCGTCACGATAATCTGGTCGAAAATCTGCCAGTCGTTCTGATGTTTCAAGGTGCCTTCAAACCCCAGGTTTTTATTGCCAGACATCAAATTTATCAAGTTACCTTCCTCATATTCAGAAAGTTGCCTTGCCTTCAGCACATCGTAAATGCTTGGGTCGGTCGGGCAATCGTTCAAGTCGCCCATCATGATGATTTTCGGAGAATAACCATCGGGTGCAACGGCATTGACGGAGTCAACCTGAGCGCGCAAAATAGCCGCCGAGCAAGCCCTTGAACCAACTGTTTCCAATTCACCGCTATACCGGCTTGGCCAGTGATTGACAAAAACATGAAGCGTATCATCTTCGTTATCAATGAATTTCGCATAAAGAATATCGCGCGAATGATATGCCGTATCTTCAGGATTAAAATAAGGTATAGTCTTGCTGTCGACCAATGTAAACCAATCCTTGGAATAGATAATGGCCGGGTCTATGCCACGCTTATCGGGGCCTTCGTAATGCACGAAACGGTAGTTATGGCTTTTGAGCGGCGTCAGGTTGAAGAGACTGTTCAAGACATACTCGTTTTCCACTTCGCAGACACCGAAAATACCTATCGGTTTGTTTCCCGAAAGGGCAAGAATGGCCTTATACATATTGTTGCGTTTCTTGTAAAAACGCGATTTTGTCCAATGCTGAGAACCTTCTTCGGTAAACTCATTATAAGTCAGCGTGCTGTCAACAAAAGGATCGAAGAAATTCTCCATATTCCAAAATGCCACGCGAATGTCTTCCTTCTTTTGGGAAAAACAATTCAAGCGGAAAAGGCCAAACAACACCACGAGTATCAATAATTGTTTCATTAAAAGACAGTTACATGTTACACAAATAGTTTTTTCAAATCATCAGGAATTGGTTTCGAAACATTTTTTTCGCGGTCGATGCTAACCAAAACGCTGCAGCACACCGACATCACTTCGCCCGTTTCAGTGTTTCTCATGCGTTGTTTAAGCTTCACGCTACTGCGCCCGATTTCAGCCACTTCCGTCTCGCAGACAATCTTGTCGTGAATGTGAATCGGCTGTCTGAAATCGATTTCCACGTGAACCAGAACCATATCGAATGTCAGCCAGTCGATTTCCTTCTGCATGGCGTTTTCAAGAAACTGCGTGCGGCCATAATCGTAGAGGTTCAGCTGATAACCGTTATTCACGTGATTGAACGGATCCAAGTCGCTCATTCTAATTTGTATCGGGCAGGTAAACATGCTATTCCTTTTAAATTGTTCCTATAAATGACATCATCGTAGATTAATCCCCCTTAATGATTCGCTTTTTGTCTTCACATTTATAGGAGAAAATCTACATTTGACTGATTCCAAATGCAAAATTACACTTTCTTTATTTCAAAGCAACACTTTTCCAAATACTTTTACAGTTCAAGCATAGGTTATCAATCAATTAAGCATGTAGATGAGCACGTTTGTCTGACAAATCGGACGCAATGCTTCAGTGCTTCGTCATTGTCACGCCTTTATATAAAGACGTTAGCAGCTTAAACTTAACAAACTGATTTATAATCAATTTAACATATCAAAATGAATAGATTCAATTTATGTTTTTTTCAGACCTCTTACTTAAATCAAAACAGTTGTCATGACAAATACAGTTTTTTTTCGAAATTCGGAAAAGACAATTTGCCACACCCAATCAAACCAACCATTAATTTCCGTATTTTTGACCGATTTTTCAACCCAATGAAACAAAACGTCAACCATAGCAACATACTCACTATCAGCATCCTGCTGATTGGCGTTGTGCTGTTTGCTCTCAATCTGCTGTTGGGTTCCGTTTCCATTCCATTTCAGGATTTCTGTCAAGCGGTGTTTCACGGCGAGGATAACACATATCGTTCCATCATTATGGAATACCGTATGCCACAGGCAATTACGGCACTTTTGGCTGGCATCGGCTTGTCCGTTTCCGGCCTGCTGATGCAGACCTTGTTTCGCAATCCGTTGGCCGACCCTTCCATTTTGGGCATCAGCAGCGGAGCAAGTTTAGGTGTAGCTTTGGTCGTACTTTTGGCGGGAAGTTTCAGCGGCATTGCACTCAGTCAAAGCGCGTTATGGTCGACATTAGGCGTTTCGCTTGCCGCTTTTGCTGGGGCATTTCTGGTCTTGTTGCTCATTTTGGCCCTCAGCGCAAAACTGCGCAATATGGTCAGCTTGATTCTGGTCGGCATCATGATTGCCTACATCGCAGGCTCCATCACCGATGTGCTGAAGTTTTTCAGCCAAAAAGAAGACGTCCATGCCTTTGTCATCTGGGGCTTGGGCAGTTTTTCGTCAGTCAGCAAAGCGCAGTTGCCTTTCCTGAGCATCACCGTCATTGTCGGCGCAATTTTGGCTTTTCTCTTATCCAAAAACCTCAACCTGATGCTTTTAGGCGAGCGTTATGCCGAGAACTTAGGCGTCAACATCAGGCGTTGCAGCATGATGACCATTTTGGTTTCGGGATTTCTCACTGCCATCATCACGGCCTTCTGCGGTCCAATCGCCTTTTTAGGTTTGGCGGTTCCGCATTTGGCGCGTTTCCTTTTCAAGAGCAGTAACCATTTCGTCCTGATTCCTGCAACAGCTTTGATTGGCATGGACTTAGCCCTATTCTGCAACCTCATTTCGCGTTTGCCTGGTTTCGACGGCAGTCTGCCTATCAACTCTGTCACGGCCTTGATTGGCGCACCTATCGTGCTTTGGGTGATTTTCAGCAGACAGAAAGTCTCAAAATGATTGCTTCCCGTTTTTTTGAAGCACTACTCACCCAAGCGAATCATACTTCTGTCATCTTCCTCTTTCTTGGCTTTCGGCGCGCCCGGCTTGAAGGAATTGATATTATAAGCGATTCCTAACCAGAACATTTGCGACTTGCCTTTGCTATTGTTGACCAGATTGTAAATGGCGTTATCAGAGAAAATATCCCAACGGCGCGTGTTGAAGACATCAGTGAACATGGCCGTCACAAAGAGTTTTTCCTTGACCAAGACCTGCTTCACACCGACATTGGCATAATAAATGGGCTGGGTCTGGAATTGCGGGAAATATTGTGGCGTAATGTAATAAAACTGCATCTGTAAATCAGTGCCTTTCAAAGGCTTGACATTCACAGAAGCATTGAAACTGTTCACCCAACCCTGATTGTTGATGTCGGCATTTTCAAACGTGCCGCTCGTCTTCGTGTAATACACATTGTTGTTCAAATCGACGGAAAGCCATTGGGCAGGTTTCAGACGCAGCAATAATTCAAGGCCTGTCTTTCGGTCGGAATCTCCATTGATATAAGTCAGAATCAACGTGTTATCGCTCATCAAAGCGACTTGCGAAATGTAGTTCTGAATGTAATTCAAATAGGCGTTTGCATTGACATTGATATATTTTGAGACCAAAGAATAACCCAAATCCACCTTGTTGGAAGTCTCCGGAAGAAGATTGATGTTGCCCGTTTCGTAGGTCTGATTGTCAATCAAATTGATGTATGGATTGAGTTGCGGATAAGTCGGGCGCGTGATTCTTCTCGAAAACCCCAACGAAAGCGACTGTGTTTCAGAAATTTGATAATTGAAAAAGAGATTAGGCGAAAGGAAAGCACTGCGATTCAAGGTGTCCAATTGCTGCTTGTCGCTATGCAAGGTCGTCACGCTGTATTCGAAGCGCAACCCTGCCTTAAACGACAGTCTTTCAGTCAGTTTGGAAGAATACATTGCGTAAGCGGCAGGAATGTATTCGCGATGGCGCAAATCGTTGCTGAAGTACTGGGAATAAACCCACACATTATTAATCGTATCGTACTCATAAAACTTGTGATTGATATTGTTTTGGCGCACCATCATCTTCACGCCCGTCTCCATTTTTCCTTTACCGACCTTCTGCATATAATCGGCTTGCAAGGCCGTAATAAACGGACTGCCACCCGAAATGGATTTCTGCACAAGCTGCTCATTTTCATAATAGAATGAAGGTCTGTCCCCTTTGATTTTTGAAAACGATGCCAGCACGCTCATTTCACTTTTTTCAGGAATGAAAATATGTTTGTAGGCCAACGAACCTTCAAACATCACGCGGTTGAAGCTGATGTCGGTGGTGCGATACAGCAAAGGCGAAAAAGCATAATGGTTTTCAAAATTCTGGACATTATTCAGTCGTGGCAGCATCAGTTTGGCATCCAAAGTAAAGATATTCTTCTTCGATGCGCGATAGACCGCATTAGCGCCAAAAACCTGATTGCTGGTCGTGCGGTTGGCCGCAATGATTTGATGAATACTGTTCCCGCCTTGATAGAAATCACGGTTCAAAGTACTGTTAATCAAATCCTTTTCATATTTTCCGTTATAGTTGAAACGAAGGCTCCATTTCTTTTTGCTGTAACTCAAAGCCAGGTTTCCGTTCAACATTCCATTGAAACCATAATTGAACGAAGCCATCCCGTTCAGGCCTGTCCCAATC
>JAZQPN010000495.1:0-10688 GCA_045628585.1 Bacteroidales bacterium
AATCTTTAAATCCATTTGTCCACAAGTCAAACAATCGATCATGAAAGAAAAGATAGAACAGATATTAAACGAAGTGCGGAATTTCAATGCCGAAACCAAGGATGAATTGGAAAACTTCCGCATCACTTATTTGAGCAAAAAAGGTGTCATTCCAGCCTTGTTTGCCGATTTCAAGAACGTGGCTCCTGAACTCCGCAAGGAAATGGGTATGCGCCTTAACGAATTGAAAAACACCGTTCAGGAAAAGGTTGAAGAACAACTCCAGAAGTTTGAATCGCAGCATAGTTCGGAAGCCGGTTTCGATATGAGCATGCCAGCTAACGAAATGAAAGGTGCCCGTCACCCGCTGTCAATCGTGCGCCGCGACATCAACGAAATTTTCGAACACCTCGGCTTCACCATTGCCGATGGCCCCGAAGTGGAAGACGATTTCCATGTTTTCTCGGCCCTGAATTTTCCACCCGACCATCCGGCTCGCGACATGCAGGACACTTTCTTTATTAATAAGGCACCCGATGTATTGCTCCGCACCCACACTTCAAGCATTCAGGTCCGCGTGATGGAACAAGGCAAACTGCCTATCCGCATCATCGCCCCTGGCCGTGTGTTCCGCAACGAAGCCATTTCGGCACGCGCACACTGCATTTTTCACCAGATTGAAGGTCTTTATATCGATGAAAACGTTTCGTTTGCCGATTTGAAACAGACCCTTTACCATTTCGTGCAGGAATTTTTCGGCGAAGGCACCAAAGTGCGTTTCCGTCCATCCTATTTCCCATTCACCGAAACTTCGGCTGAAATGGATATTTCGTGCAACATTTGCGGCGGCAAAGGCTGCAATATCTGCAAACACACGGGTTGGGTTGAAATTTTGGGCTGCGGCATGTGCGACCCGAACATTTTGATTTCCAGCGGCATTGACCCTGAAAAATACACAGGTTTTGCCTTCGGTATGGGTGTCGAGCGTATCGCCATGCTGAAATACCAAATCAACGACTTGCGTCTGTTCTTTGAAAACGACCTGCGTTTCTTGGAGCAGTTTGAATTGGCATAATCAAGACACAATAATACCATGCAAAAGGAAGGTTCAGGAAACCTTCCTTTTTTAATAAGAATCAACTTAAATAATTGAATTACAATGAAAAAAAATTACCTATTCTTGCTTGCTGCTGTCATGGGACTGACAGCTTGCACCGAAAAAAAGACCGGATTTCAGGTTACGGTCAATCTGAAAAACGGCAATGACCAGATGGTCTATCTCCAAAAGTATGTCGACAACGCGCCTCTCGTCATCGATTCTGCCATCATTCAGGAGGAAAACGCTGTGCTGAATGTTCCTGCCGGTGACATTCAGACACTTTATGCGCTGAAAGTGAAAGACATGCGTGGTTCCATGCCTTTCTTTGCCGATAACAAGGATGTGAGTTTTGTAGGCGATATTCAAAACCCGCGCGATGTGGAAATCTACGCTTCCGAAACCCAGACCGCTCTCGATTCCTACCGCAAGGAATACGAAGGTTTCTACAAAAAGATGGAAGAACTTTATCCGCTGATGGATTCGGCCTACGCCAAGCAAGATTCCGTCACGATGGATTCGCTCAACAAGGTCGGCGATGCCATTATGGATGAACAGAGCAATTTCAGAAACAACTACATCAAGGAACACGCCGACAGCTTCCTCGCCCATTACATCCTCGATGAAGTGAAACAGGACTACACACTTAATGAACTGAAGGAACTGGAAGCCAACTTCACCACGACCTCCGTTTATCTTGACGACTTGAACAGTTACATTGCCAAGCAGGAATGTTTGGAAGCCGGTCATCCATGCATCGATTTCACGCTTCAAACCATTGATGGCGAAAATGTTACGCTTTCCGAGAAAGTCGCCCAAAACAAGGTCACGATGATTGATTTCTGGGCATCGTGGTGCGGTCCTTGCCGTCACGAAAACCCGATAGTGAAGGCTGCTTACGAAAAATATCACGAAATGGGCTTCGATGTCATCGGCATTTCCGTCGACCAGGACGAAGCTTCATGGCTGAAAGCCGTTGAAGCCGATGCACTGCCTTACACGCAGGTGCGCGACACCGACAACAGCGTCAGCGAATCCTATCTGATTTATTACATCCCATCCAATTTCCTCATCGACCAAAACGGCAACTTCATCGCCAAAGGTTTGAGAGGCGAAGAATTGGAAGCCAAACTTGCTGAAATTTTTGCCTTATGAGAAAAATAACCGTATTATTTGCTGCCACAGCACTTGCATTTGCCGCCTGCAACCATCAGCCCGAAACACCGACTTTCAACATTGCCGTTGACATTGCCAATGCCGATGGTCAGACCCTTTACCTGCAAAAAGACAGACAGGTTTTGGATTCAGCAATCATCGAAAACTGGAAAGCCAATTTCCAAACTCCCGTTTGCGATGACAACGAAATGTTCAGCATCATGCTGAAAGATTGGCGCAGACCTTTCTCGTTCTTCACTGACAATCAGAATGTAAGTCTTGAAGGCGATGCACAGAATCCGAATGCCATCATGGTGAAAGGTTCCCCATCGCAAGACCGTTTGAATGCTTTCAATGACGGTTTCATGGCTTTGGATGCCAAAATGGATTCCATCAGCCAACTCATCAACGATGCCAAAGAAGCCGGTGATGAAACTTTGGCAGAAGAACTGAAACTGAAATACGACGATGCCGAAGTTATCGAGAAAATGTATTGCTTCGACTACGTCTGGGAAAACCCGACCGACATCACGGCACATTATGTGCTTTACCGCTACAAATGGGCTTTCGGTCCGTGCGAAATGCGCACCATGATTGACAACATCCATGCTGCCGACAGCACCCTCACCTCTTCGAACCTTGAAATGGCAACGGAATATGTGGAAAAGATTGAGCGCGTACAAGCCGGTCAGCCTATCATCGACTTCACCCAAAACGATGCCGAAGGCAACCCTGTTACCTTGTCGCAATTTGCCGAAGGCAAGCTCCTGCTGGTCGACTTCTGGGCTTCGTGGTGCCCCGACTGCCGCAAGGAAAACCCGAATGTGGTTGCCGCCTACAACACGTTCCACGAACAAGGTTTTGACGTGCTTGGCGTCTCATTCGACACCGATAGGGAAAAATGGCTTGCCGCCATCGAAAAGGACGGCCTGACCTGGACGCACGTCTCCGACCTGCAAGGCTGGAATAATGCCGCCGGTGCCCTTTACGCCATCTCTTTCATTCCGCAAAACGCCCTCATCAAGGACGGCATGATTGTCGCCCGCAACCTCGAAGGCGAAGAACTGATGGCCGAAATTGAAAGGCAATTAATCAATCCATAAAAGCCCTACGTTTATGAAAAAAACAGCGTTTTTCTGTTGCCTGATGCTGTTGTATGTGAATGGCTGGGCGCAGATAGACTTGAACAGTCAGGAGTGGCGCATTGTCGTTGACGAGGAGTTTGACGAAGGCTATTCCCATTGGCAGTGGAATCCGCAAAATTTCTGTAATGTCGGAGACTATAGCTGGAAGGCTTATATGAGCGGTACAATTACTCCAAAAGGGGAATGTCAGGTGTATCAATTCACCAATTGCCAAATTGACACGTTGAACAATACCATGCAGCTGATTTGCGAATACGATTCCCTTGGACGCATTGCTGACAGTAATTATTATTTTCCACACTGGATGAAAAACTTTCCTTCAGGCGAAGGACGGTACTATTTTTCAGGCGCAATGGAATATTATAAGCAGCGATATGTTTCAAACGATGATGACAGGAAATTCAAGTATGGGTATTTTGAAATCAGATGCAAGTTGCCCGTTCATCCAGGTGCCTTTCCTGCCTTTTGGCTTCAGGCTGCCAGTCAGGATGAGAATGACAGTTATTATGAAGAAATTGATATTTTCGAATATTCAAGAAACCTGATGCACAAAAATAGCGGGAACACCCGCCGTTTGCCGGTAAAAGATACCGCCAGGGTGTTTACGACAGGAGTATATCACAACCTCACGGGCATTAGCGCAAATCATACGACAGAGAGTTTTGCGCGGAATTTTCCGGTCGTTTCTCGTACTAAAAATGATTTAAGCGACTGGCACACATTTGGATGCGAATGGATGCCTGACCATATTTACTGGTTTTTCGACGGAAAGCTTGTCAACAGCTTTTTCGATGCCAATCACATTCCGAAACATCCTTTAGGACTGAAAGTCGATTATGCCGTTGATACGTATGCAGGAACAAATACAGAAGAAGAATGGCACCCGAAATGGTTCGGAACAGATGTCATGATCATAGATTATATAAAAGTCTACGAAAAGAAATAGTTTTGTACGCAGCTGAAATCAACAATAGACAAGGAAAAAAGAAATTTGGCAAATTGAAAATACAAATATTTGCATATCATTATGTTAGCTAAAATCTGAAAGGCTGGCATACTTATCTGAAATCATGTCTGAAAAATCAGTAGTTTTGCAGACCAAAATTCATTGAAAATGAAAAAACACATCATTACCATACTGACTATCCTTATGCTGGCATCGTGCGGCGAAAAGCAAAACCAGAACACGACCACGAAAAAGGACGAAACGAAGAAAAACATCGTCGTTCCGACGTTCTCTGCCGATTCAGCCTATCAGTTTGTGAAGACACAGACTGATTTCGGTCCGCGCGTGCCCGAAACCCCTGCCCATCAGCAATGCGCCGAATGGCTCACCGCCAGACTGTCGAAATTTGCCGATACCGTAATGGTACAGGATTTCCGAGCCCGCATTTTCAATGGACAAAATATTGATGGTCAAAATATTGTGGCTTCCTTCAATCCGGATGCAAAAAAGCGGATTGTCCTTTGCGCCCACTGGGATTCGCGTCCCTTTGCCGACCACGATGCCGACGAGGCCAACTGGAACACGCCCATAGATGGCGCCAATGATGGTGCCAGCGGCGTAGGCATACTGATGGAATGTGCCCGTCTTTTCAAACTCCAGCCGCTGAACGAAAAATTAGGTGTCGACATCATTCTTTTCGACCTTGAAGATTACGGTCCGCGTCAGGATGAAGCCGAGAAATATTATGATGGTGAAAATCAGTGGGCTTTAGGCTCGCAGTATTGGGCCAAGCAGCCACATGTTTACGGTTACAAGGCATATTACGGCATCCTGTTGGATATGGTTGGCGGCAGCAATCCCAACTTCCCGAAAGAGTACTATTCGCAAGGTTTTGCCGCTTGGCTCAGCAACAAAGTCTGGAGCAAAGCCTACAGTTTGGGCTACAGCCATTGCTTCAGCAACGAACTCGGCGACCCCATCAGCGACGACCACATTCCTATGAATCAGGCGGGCTTGCCAACCATCGACATTATTGATTTACAACCAAATAGCAACAACGGAAGCTTTCCTGAGACCTGGCACACTCTTAACGACAACATTTCGAACATCGACAAAGAAACCCTGGGAATGGTTGGAAATCTGGTCGTCAACGTGGTTTATGGAGAATAAGGCAAAATTTGTGGTTCAGTTTTTGCATATTTAGGAAAACATAGAATAATATTAGTCAACACATTTAATAACTAAACACTTAAAAAAATGAAAAAAGTATTATTGACATTGGTCGCTTTGGTGGCCTTTACAATTGGAGCAATGGCTCAAGACGGAATCGGTTTGAGATTAGGTACAGGTTCGGCTTTCAATGCTGAAGTTTCGTACCAGAAAATGCTGAGTCAGAGAAACAGACTTGAACTTGATCTTGGCGGTAATGTCGGTTTGGCGCTAGGTGTAAATTACAATTATGCTAGCGGTCTTCTGACCGGCGCTTACCATTGGAGATTCAACATCATTGAAAACTTCGGATGGTTTGTTGGTCCTGCCGCCGGCATCGGTTTTTGGACCGAACACTACAGAAACAATCCTGAATTAAATCACTCGGCTTTCAATCTCAACATTGGCGCTCAAGGCGGCGTTGAATACTATTTTAACGGCATCCCGCTGATGGTCAGCGTGGATTCGAGACCAATGATTGACGTTTTGGGATTCGGCAAGGATTATATCAATTACAATCCTTTCTCGTGGGGCGTCTGCGCAAGCGTGAGATACACGTTCTAAATTGCGGTTCCGCACTGTAAACAAAAAGAGAAATCACCCACAGGTGGTTTCTCTTTTCATATTCAGGCTTTTCGCCAATGTCAGACCAATTTGTTTTCCAAATCCTTCATTGCCTTTCTGACAGGCACATACTTATAAAGCACCTGATAGGCCATTTCGGAAATAGGTGCATTTTTCAAATCCTGGGAATTGATGAAACGGATGTATTCCGCGGCGAAATAACCTTCGGCAACCATGGTCATTTCGTTCAGGGCCGATTTCACAGTGTTGCCTCTGCCTATCAGCACACCAAGCTGACGGTTTCGGCTGTGGCTCGAATAGCACGATACCAGCAAATCGCCCAAAAAACTCGATGGCAAAGTCTCAATGTTTAAAGGACATTGCTTCTTGAAGAACCGAATCATTTCGCCAGCACAATTCGACACCAAGACCGAAACAAAATTATCGCCATAGCCCAAACCGACAGCCATTCCCACAACCACGGCATAAATGTTTTTCAACACGGCGGCATACTCCAAAGCAACGGTTTCTTTAACGTAATTGATGACCATAAAACTGGTTTTCAACTGTTTGCCGATGAGTTTTGCATTGTTTATATCGGTGCAGGCAACGGAAAGATGCGTCAAGCGGCCGTGCGAAACCTCTTCGGCATGTGTCGGCCCGCTGATGAAGCCAATTTGGTCAGAAGACAATCCATAATGGTCTCGCACATACTCCGTAACCGTCTGATATTCACCTGGAACAATGCCCTTTATGGCAGAAACGATGATTTTGTCTTTCAGCGAGACTTCAAGCGAACTTAAATACGATTTCAGGTAAACGGAAGGCGTCACTAAAAACACGATGTCGGCATCTCGAACCGTTTCGTTGATGTTGCTCGTTAATGACAAACGCGATGAATCTAACTCAACATCGCTCAGATAGCGGCAATTGCGGTTTTCTGTCTTCAACGATTCCAAGACTTCCGGATTGCGGACAAACCAATTTACCTTCGTCTGAGTTTGTGAAAGCAGTTTCACCAAAGCCGTCGCCCAACTGCCGTGACCGATTACAGCGCATCGTATATTTTCAGACATATTCTGTTTCATTTTGATTTAAATTCTGCTTTTTGCTCCACGGGATTGGCGTAAATGCCCAAGAAAATATCTTTCAGAACCTGCAAATCCATGTCTTTGCATTCATTCATCCAATTCATATATTGAATAAATGTTTCTTTTTGACTTTCAGTATAATATTCTGAAAATCGGCTGGTTCCGCTACGCAAATCATGGGCAATGAAATTATTGGGGGTCAAAAGATAGTTGGCGAAAATGCTTTCATCGAGATGATGGGCAATATTCTTATACAAGGCATTGGCATTCCCCGTATTCAACTGATTCAAAACATCTTCCGTCAAAGGTTTTCCAACGCCGAAATGCACCCTGCCTTTTGGTTGTTTGATGCCCGTCAGAATGCTGTTCAAATCTTCGCCAGGCTTTTTCTCGTATTTTGCATTGCGCGAAGCATACAGTTCCAAAGTCTTCAGTTTGTCGCACGATTCCCACTCGTAGGAAACTGCAATCGGCACAATGTTCAGTTCAGCCAACGACTTTATGGCATCGTCGCGGCGGCTCATGCCGAACATCTTGATAATGGCCGGGTCGGTGGCATCAATGCCGTTTTTGGTGCGGCCGTTGCGTTGGGCGATCCAAACCGATTCGTGCTCTTCGGTGATGACGTGGCGCATATATTCCGACATGTGCATCAGGTTGCGGTAAAACTCCAACCGGTCACCGCCGCGCTCCGTGCGGAACATCTTGTTGGCCTTACCGACATCGATGACAAAAGGATGGCACATCAGGTTGGCACCGAAAGTGATTTGACAAGTCGTATGATGGTTGGTGTAAAGGATATATTGCAACAGCATGGCATCGAGAACAATGTCACGATGGTTGGAAATGAACAGATAGCTGCAGTCGGTCCTCAAGTTTTCCATGCCGGAATAAGTGAAATCGGTGACCGTTTTGCCCAAAATCTGCTCAATGGCTGCTTTCATTAAAACGATTTGAAGCTCATTCGTATTCCTAATGCTACGGATTTTCTCTTTAAGCATTTGAAAATCAACATCAGGAAAGGCGAATCGTGCCACATTCGGCAACACTTCGCTATCAGCAATCCGCTGCATAGCTGCCGGAATCTCGCTGTCGTAATATGGCCTTATGTCGTCGAAATTGGTCATTTTTTTCTCAAGTCGATGAATTTAATCGGTTTGCGGCTTTTGGCCGGGAAATTGATTTTCTGGATTTCCTCGACGGGAAGGATTTCAATTTTCGGCGCCACACGGATGCGCGAACGGAAACTGTCTTTCAATTCCTTCACCACATCGAAATCGACCGTGTGTTTCAAGCCGATTTTCACAATCACGTCGTCGGTTCCGGCTTCGCTGTCGTGAACCTCAATCACATAATTCTCAATGTAATCCGTATTGTCGAGCACATCGTTTATCGCAGGCGGATAAAGCGTTGTTCCCTTCAGTTTAATCATATTGTTCTTGCGGCCGATAAGCGGCGTCAGGCGGTACGAATTGCGGCCACATTTGCATTGCTCAACGATTTTCGTGGCAATGTCGCCCGTGCGGAAACGCAGCAAAGGCATGGCCTCGACACCCAAAGTCGTGACAACGATTTCACCGGCTTCGCCATCGGGAACAGGAAGGTCGTCTTCGCCAATTATCTCAACGATAATCAGTTCCGGATGAACGTGACCGCCCATGCCATATTCACATTCCGAGAAAGTGGCGCCCATTTCGGTGGAAGAATAGGTGGCAAACAACTGCACGTCCCATTTTTCCTTGATTTTCTGTCCCAGCAGGTTCAGATTGAAATTCTGGTCACGCAAGCCTTCGCCAATGCCGATAATGCGCTTGATGCTGCTGTTTTTATAGTCAATGTTGTGTTCTTCAGCATATTGGATCAGTTTCAGGATAAACGACGGAACACACATGATGGTATCGGGCTTGATGCGCCTGATGGTGTCCCATTGCAATTCGGGAATGCCGTTGCCGACACGAATCACGCCGGCACCCATTTCGCGAAGGCCCAGGAAATAGGCCAAACCCGCCATGAAACGCTTGTCCAAAGTGGTCATCAGCTGAACCACGTTGCCGGGTTTAAGTCCCGCACATTCAAACGATTTCTTCTCATTGAAAGCCAAACGCTGCAAGTCCTTTTCGGTGCAGCCAAAGGTGACAGGGTCGCCCAAGGTTCCCGAAGTCGTGATGTAATCGATGATTTTATCCTTCGGGCAGCAAAGAAATTCGTCGTTGAAAAGCTGCAAGTCTTTCTTTTCGGTGAACGGTATTTTCACCAAATCCTCAATATGTTGAATCTTGTCAATGTCGATGTCGTAACTCTTGAACATCCGCTGGTAATACGGCGAATTGTTCTTCAAGTAAGTCAGTTGTTCATGCAGAAGGTTTTCCTGATAGGCTTTGATTTCTTCTGCCGATTGAAATTCTATATCCATGATATTCATTGTTTTATTGTTTCCAACCATTTCAAAAACTCATATTTCCATACACGACATTCCTCCGTTCCATAAATTTCGCTGACGCCAAATCCATGTCCGCCAGTCTGATACTGTATATATCGATGGGGAATGTCCGCTTCAGTCAGTGCTGCATCTAATAATTCTGAGTTGCGATAATCGACCACCGGGTCGTCAACGCAATTCACGAGAAACACGGGGGGGCAATCTGCTGGAATCTGTTTTTCCAGCGAAAGCAATTCGCAATAACGTTTACTGTTCTGCCGCCATTCGCCCAGCAAGCCCGTCCTTGAACGTTTGTGAACGCACGAAGCCGTCATGGTGACGACAGGATAAATCGGTGCCACGAAATCCGGACGTAGGTTTACCTCCGTCTCTATGCCGTTTTTTTTCAAATAATTCGTTCCGCAAAAACAAGCTGCCGACATCACCAAATGACCTCCTGCCGAAAAACCCATCATACCGACTTTATTAGCATCAATCTGATAATCAGCAGAATGTTCTCTCACCCATTGCAAGGCACGCTGTGCATCGGTAATCATGTCGGGATACTGTCGGCCTCGACAATAAATCCTGTAGTGGCAGAAAAAGGCGCCAAAACCAGCCGCACGATACTCCAAGACGAAAGCCGAAATGCCATTGGCCTGAAGAAATTTTGCCACTTCTGTTCCCTCGCCTTTTACGTCAAGCCAATAATAACTTCCGCCTGGGCAAACGATGATGGCCGTGCCGTCGGGATTGTTTTCAGCAAGATAAGGCGTCAGGACTACATTTTTGCCTTTTCTCGCAGCATCAGTGCCTTCCCAAAGGTGAACCGGTTCCTGTGCAACCAAAAATGGCAGAAACAAGAATGAAAACAAAAGAAATAAATGCAACCGTTTTGCCATGTCAACCTAAAATGCGCATCACTTCTTCCTTGCTCAACTGGCGGTATTTGTGCTGCATGTCAGCATCGAAATCGACTTGGAAATACTCCTCGTCATAGAAGGAAAGCTTTGAATTGGTGTCGGGATTACATTCTAAATAGACGATTTCGTTCATACTGAAACCTTTGGCAGCACAAATCTGT
>JAZQPN010000496.1:0-1713 GCA_045628585.1 Bacteroidales bacterium
CAGGGCGATTCGGCTTCGCTCGCGTTTCCGTGCTTTCCGTGTCAAACCTACGCCGTACGGCATTGGTGCCGCATAAAAGTCTCGTTGCACCCTTAGCGCAAACGCTCGCCGCCTGACCACACTTCGTGAAATGCGTACATAGTCGGCGCGTCACGCCGCTCGCTGCTAATTCCCGGTTTTAATTAAAAGTGGGAATTTTGTCCGCATGGAACCCAGCCCTTCGTGTGACCGCTGGCATACGGTGAACCCTTAGAAACTTCCAATCACCGAAGTCAATGGTCATTGCGAGTCCATTCGGTCCTGTGCTCGGAAAGAGCTTTTGTCAGAGCCTCAGAAAACAACGCATACAAGTCGTTTATTCGAAGCGGGCAAAAAGAGGCCGTTCCCCAACAGGTATACCGCCTTGCCGAAGCCGTGCTTGTATAACATCTTTCGCGAAATCGAACCCCACTTTTAAAAACCTTGACACCCAACCGCAAGGCATAATAATCAGTCGGCCGATCATCTTTGCCATCGGTCACATATTCCTGCCCTATGATTTCAATACACATTGTCGAAGGTTGCGGATTATGGTTAGTGTCAGCCAATTGTTTTGAGCGCAAACACATTCGTCTAATCGTTTCCTTTGCCACTTGATACAGTGCTGCATCTTGCCAAGGTGCATTGCTACAACAAGCATTCTTACCCAGTAACGCCGCAACATCACAAGTTTTTTTGCAATCTGGTTTGCGCAAGTCATAAAACAGTATCTCACTCCGACAATTGCGAAAGGTTATTCTGTCAAGTATAAAATCTGGACATGATTTAACAATTATATCGTTTCCTTGCGAGACGCACCCTTGTAAGAAACATATAACCACAATAAGCGTAATCCTCACCATATTAGCCACCACCTTGATCATGTAGAAAGTCCTATTTGCAGGACAAGGCTATCAAGGTTTGCGTTCTATTTGATATCCGAATCCTGTGCGCCTAATCTCGAAACCCCAACTGATGCATCCCAACACATTGTCCCCCTCCGAGTCCGAATGACACACTATACACGTCGAGAACATGACTGTTCCAGACATACCTTTTTTAAGATGGATAAGTCCATCTGAAGTTTGTCCAGGCACATCCCAAAGAGAATTGCCCCCATCATTGTAATATGGCAGACATGCAGGGGGACCATCAAATTTACCTACGTCTTTAGGATTGAAATCATCACGTATAATTTTTTGCTGCCATCTATACTGTCCACTTTTACAGCAACAATAAAAATCTTTGCCGGTGTTAAATGACATCTCGATGTTGACACCATATAAATCTTCGTTATATCGTTCGTCCTTAGTCAAGTAATATCGAACATTTACGCCGAAGTAAGTCGAGAAATCGTCAATAGTAATTGTCCCACATTCATTTGCAAACAACCCCCAAAATCCCCCTGTTTTAATGGAAATTTTATCCCCTGTTGACAAAGATCCTAGACTATCGCATCGCGATAGTGTATTGTTAAACAAACAACAATATTCATTATCCCCTCCTCTAACGCCAATCTTGTCCTTACCCAACCACCTTCCCGACACCGGTTCGTACTCGCGGTAGTTGTAGTAGTCACAACCAAGCTCGTCATCGGCGAATTCGGAAGAGAAACGCCACGGATTCGCCGCGGCACTTTCTCCGCGCTGCGCGATAACGGCGCCGAAGGGAGCATAGTCGTAATGGGCGGCAATG
>JAZQPN010000497.1:0-9380 GCA_045628585.1 Bacteroidales bacterium
TGCTTATAAAGGCCATCGGCTTCAATCTGAGCCAATTCCTTCTTCAGATACTCTTGAAAGTTTGTGTACATCGTATGATATTTTTAAAGTTAATTTCTAAGAGTGCAAAAGTACGAAAAGCATTGGAAAATTGTTCTAAAATTGTCGGATTTTTGAATTGAGTTTTTCTCAACAATCTACTCCACATGAAAACATTTCTCACATCGGAAGAAATCCAGAAAGATGACATTCCAAAAAAGAATGGAGGACGGTCAAAAGGCCGTCCTCCATTTTCAGGATAATCGTAAGTTGAGACGTGATTATGCCTCAACAGACAATTGGGATTATCTCACTACGGTGACACGCTTTGTTGTCATAACACCGTCGTTGGTGGCGATTGTCATAACATAAACACCAGGTTCGTATGCACCGAGGTCGATTTGCATTTCATTAACGTCAGCATCAGCAACATGCTTTTCAATTACCTGGCCTGAAACAGTCATGACAATGACTTCCTTCATGCCCTGGCAACGGACATTAACCTTAGCATTAGTCGGGTTCGGGAAGAGTTCGACATCATGCTGTGCAAACTCATTGACATCCAAAGAAACGGTTACCGTAACTTCAGCTTCAGCTTCACAATTATTCACATAGCCAATGACGCTATATGTAGTAGTTGCATCTGGAGCGACTTCAATGGTTTCTGTTGTAGCACCAGTGCTCCAGAGATAACTGTCAGCACCATGAGCTGTCAAAGTTGCAGTATGACCCAATTCGATTGCCAATTCACCAGAAATGGTGACCACTGGAGCATTGGAAACGACGACTGTCCAAGAACCATCAGATTCCGTCCAATCGGTGCAGCTATCCTTTGCTTCACGTGTGAAGACATAAGAACCGGCTGGCATCTGGCCAGGAGTGTAGGTGGCGTTATTAGCGCCTTCAATCACATTGCCATTCTTCTTCCAACGATAGTAGATAGTGTTCTGACCTGTAGAAGCATTTTCTTTTGATGAAATTGTCGAAGCAGTTTCACCATCGCAGAGTTCTTCACCATCAGAAGCAATCTCACCTGCAGCAAGGCCATCAGGTTCGTTGATAGAGACTCTAACGTCGGCTGAGCAACCGTTAGCATCAGAAACGGTGACGGTGTAAACACCAGCAACAAGGTTGTCAGCGGATGCACCATGAGCACCAGTTTCATTCCAGAAGAAATCGTAAGGTTCTTCACCGCCAGCGCAAGCAAGGGTAGCGCTACCATCGTTACCACCATTGCAAGTGACGTCACGTTGTGATGTGATGCCAACGCTCAATGACTGAGGAGCTTCGAGCGTGAATGTGGCTTCAGAATAGCAGCCGTTCTGGTCGGTTACATGAACTGTGTAGGTGCCAGCATCAAGACCCGTAGCTGTTGATCCGGTCTGGTTACCTGGTGTCCACAGATATGTGAAGCCAGGAGTTCCACCTTCAACCTGAGCATGGATGAAACCGTTATGGTTGCCTGCGCAAGTTGGGCTTTGGAAGTTATCAAAGCTGATGTTGATAACATCTGGTTCGAAAGCTTCTACCGGTAAAACGGCAACGCAACCATTAGCATCAGTAACCGTTGCGACGTATTGGCCAGCTGACAAATTACCGAAGTAATAAGCTTCAGCCAACGGGAATGATTCAGCAGGAACATTGATTTGATAAACGTATGGTGCAACACCGCCAGTAGCCTTCACCACAAGATGAGCATCGTCATCACCGTGGCAAGTTGCCGGATGCGTGTAGACCAAGCTGAGATTCAAAACTTCAGGTTCAGTCAAGGTGTAGTTTTCGCTAGTGACACAACCATTAGCATCGGTAACAGTAACAGTATAATCACCAGCAATCAAATTCGAGAAGGTGTAGAATGGATTGTCAACCGTGCCGCTGTTTGCTGTTTGAGCGCCGCTCAATTCGTAAGTGAACTGTGATTCACCGCCAGAAACATAAACTGTAATGCTGCCGCTGCTATCACCATTGCAGAGGATGTTAGAAACCATGGTACTGTTTCCATTGACTGTCAGTTCTTCTGGAACATAGACCGTGATGTCAAGGGTGCTGGTGTTGCCGCAACCATCGGTAACGGTAACGGTAACGCTCTGTTGACCAAATCCTACAATAGTACTGCCTTCAGCAGGATACTGTGAAATGACAAGATTTTCTGTTTCCGTGCAGTTATCAGAAGTGATGGCTCTGACACGTTCTCTCAAATCAGGATAGATGAATGTGCAGTTGCCTTCCTTCAGAGGCTGAACGCCATAAATGTTACCAGCAATAACTGGAGCTTCTTCGTCATAAACAGAAATTGCTACCGTATTAGCCTCCGAAACACAGCCATGAGCATCAGTAATGCTGACGCCTAAGTTGTAATTAGCATTGCATTCAGGCAAATAGTAAGTAGCAGTAATCTGATTGCCATTGATACTGTAATTTGAAGGAGTCAAATCGCCAGACCATGTGGCAGTGTAAGGAGCAGCACCAACAGTGACATCAGCAGTGATTGTCATGTCGTGGAGTGGGCAGTAATTGCTTTCTGGGGTAGCGTAGGTAACGACTGGAGTTGGCCATACACTGATCGTGAATGAAACAGGTGTACCTGGACATTCAATGTCATTATTGGCATAGATAGGAGACACAGTAATGGTTGCAACCAAATCTGTCGAGCCATTATTCACAGCTACGAAGCTTGGAATATTGCCAGTACCACTTGCTGCAAGTCCAATGCTTGGAGTATCATTTGTCCAAACATAAGTAACAACACCGTCTTCAATTGGTGAAGTGAAGTTGATGTCAAGTGTAGCATCGCCATTGCAGAGTGCCTGGTTTTCAGGCGTATCCATAACAGCAGATGGATTCACTGTGATTTCAAATGAAACAGGTTCGCCTTCACAGCTAACTCCATTATTTGTGTAGGTAGGAACAACCGTAATAACGGAAGTCTGAGCAGTTGTCGTAGTGTTGGAAGCGACAAAACTCAAGATGTTACCTTCACCGTTCAGGGCAAGGCCACCAATGTTTTCATTGTCGCGTGTCCAGCTATAGCTCATTTCACCATCTTCAATTAAAGTTGAGAAGTAGATGTCGTCTGTTGTTTCACCATGGCAGAGCCACAATGATGAAGGAACATCCATGACAACTTCCGGATTCACGGTGATAGTGAACGAAACCGGTTCGCCAACGCAATCGATACCATTATTGGTATAGGTTGGGGTCACGGTGATGGTCGTAACCTGAGCCATATTTGTGTTGTTCGTGACAACAATGTTCATCATGTCGCTTGTGCCGTTCATGGCAAGGCCGCCGATGTTTTCGTTGTCGCGTGTCCAGCTGTATGACATCATGCCATCGGTGATTGATGTTGCGAAGACAACGTCAGCCATCGTTGCATTGTGGCAGAGTGCCTGGTCGGCTGGAGTTTCCATGACAACTTCCGGATTCACGGTGATGGTGAACATCACTGGTTCGCCAACGCAATCGATACCGTTATTGGTATAGGTTGGGGTCACGGTGATGGTCGTAACCTGAGCCATTGTGGTAGTGTTGGTGACAACAATGTTAGTCATGTCGCCTGTGCCACTTACGGCAAGGCCACCGACGTTTGGATTGCTGCTTTCCCAACTATAGGTCATCGTGCCATCGGTAATTGGTGTTGTGAAAACAACATCAGTCAAATTGGCGTTATGACAAACAGCCTGATTTTCAGGAACGTTCATCACAACCTGCGGATTCACAGTGATAGTGAAAACTACAGGAACACCTACGCAAACCAAATCATTATTAGAATAGGTAGGAGTAACCTCAATATTAGCAACGGCAGTAGCATTTGTGGTATTAGTAGCTATGAAGCTTTCAATATCACCTTCGCCACTTGCAGCAAGACCAATTGCCGGATTATCATTTGTCCAAGTGTAAATTACAGTACCATCTTCGATTGAAGTCGTAAATTCAACCTTAGTGGTGTTATCATTATGGCAAACCACCTGTGAATCAGGAGTATCCATAACAATTTCTGGAGAAACTGTCAGAGTGAATGTCATTGATTCACCTGTGCATTCCATGCCACTTGCGCTGATATAAGTTGGCGTGATGGTGATTGTTGAGACTTGCAAAGTTGTTGTCGTATTTGTTGCAACAAAGCTCGAAATATTACCAACACCGCTCATGTCAAGGCCACCAATATTGGCATTGTCACGAGTCCAGTCATAACGCATCGTGCCATCTTCAATAATAGTTCCAAACATAATATCAGATGTGCTTTCACCATGGCAAACTGAAATATTATCAGGTTGATCCATCACCACGTGTGGGTTCACGGTCATGCTGTAGCTGATCGGCTCGCCCGTGCATTCCATGCCACTTGCGCTGATGTAGGTCGGAGTCACGGTGATGACGGTCGTCTGGGCTGTCGTCGTCTCGTTCGTGCCTTCGAAGCTCAGGATGTCGCCTGTGCCGCTCATGGCAAGGCCGACGAAGGTTTCGTTGTCACGTGTCCAGTCGTAGCGCATCGTGCCGTCTTCGATTGTCGTGGCGTAGATGACGTCAGCTGTGGCTGTGCCGTGGCAGATCTCCTGGTCGGCTGGGGTCTCCATGACAACATGTGGGTTCACGGTCATGCTGTAGCTGATCGGTTCGCCCGTGCATTCCATGCCGCTTGCGCTGATGTAGGTCGGAGTCACGGTGATGACGGTCGTCTGGGCTGTCGTCGTCTCGTTCGTGCCTTCGAAGCTCAGGATGTCGCCTGTGCCGCTCATGGCAAGGCCGCCGATGTTTTCGTTGTCACGCGTCCAGTCGTAGCGCATCGTGCCGTCTTCGATCGTCGTAGAGTAGATGACGTCAGCTGTGGCTGTGCCGTGGCAGATCTCCTGGTCGGCTGGGGTCTCCATGACAACATGTGGGTTCACGGTCATGCTGTAGCTGATTGGTTCGCCCGTGCATTCCATGCCGCTTGCGCTGATGTAGGTCGGCGTCACGGTGATGACGGCCGTCTGGGAGGTCGTCGTCTCGTTTGTGCCTACAAAGCTCAGAATGTTACCAACACCGATTGTGTCAAGACCACCAATATTGGCATTGTCGCATGTCCAGTCGTAACGCATCGTGCCGTCTTCGATTGTCGTGGCATAGATGACGTCAGCTGTGGCTGTGCCGTGGCAGATCTCCTGGTCGGCTGGGGTGTCCATGACAACCTGAGGATTGACGATGATGTTGAATGAGATAGGATCGCCAACGCAATCAATACCATTGTTGGTATAAGTTGGAGTCACGGTGATGACGGTCTTCTGGGAGGTCGTCGTCTCGTTAGCAACAGTAACACCAGTGATGTCACCAGTGCCAGAGGCTTCGATACCGCCAACATTTGCGTTGCTGCTTTCCCAATTGTAAGTCATCGTACCATCGGTAAGCGTTGTTGAGAAAACAACGTCAACCATGTCGGTATTGTGACAAAGCTCTTGGTCGGCAATTGCATCCATGACAACTTTAGGATTCACTGTAATAGTGAAAGTCTTAGTGCTGCCAACACAAGGATTGCCATTGTGAATCAAAGTTGGAGCAACTTCAATCGTGTCAATAATAGTAGCCGTAGTTTCATTTGTTGCAATGAAACTAGCAATATTACCTTGACCATTAGCTGCCAGATTGATGTCTTCATTATGATTCACCCAATTATAGGTGATAGGTCCTTCAGAAGTAGGAATTGTCGTCGTGAAAACAACATCTTCTGTGGCTGTATTATGGCAAACAACTTGATTTTCAGGCTGATTCATAACAACATCCTTAATAAGGACATTACCGGCAACTGTAGTTGCGGTCAATGAAGTGGCATCAGGGGTTCCCATATAGAGTCCGTTGATAGCCAATTCATTATCACCTTCAACACGGCCACATTTCACTTGGAAGCTGAAAATAGCGCCAGCATTACCATCGTAATGTGCCAGTGAAGTATTAAATGTGGTGACTTTCAGAATATTACCTTCAACAACGTTGCCAGAAATATTCCAGCCAGTGCCTGCAGCACGAGTGGTAAGTTCAAGAGAACCTTCGACAAAGGTGAGATTGTCACCTAATGGAATCTCCATTTGCGTACCTGCAACATAACATTCATTTTCAAGATTAACCTCGATGGTCACGATGTCGTCAAAATAACCATAGTATTCTGTGGAAATAGAGACTTCATTTGAACCCGTCTGAACGTAAGTGCCACAAATTTCAATATCATAGTCAGGCATTTCAAACTGATAAGGAGCAGCGCTAATATCAGTCTGGGTATTATCAGGATTCGTGTAGTACAATGTTCCGATGCCAAAACCTGGGTCAATGGTAGGGATGGCAGTGACTGTTGAGCTGTATTCAGCCTCGCCAACTGGATCAGAAGCGAGTGAACCATCCTTTGGATCACAAACCGTAATGTTGTGGACATTAAGAGCAAAGGCAGGAGTGACAGTAACGTCAGCATCAGGCATAATGAAGTAATAAGGTTCTTCAGTAAGGTCGATTTCAACTGGTGTTGCACCAGTTTCTGAAGTTACATAAGTCAACTGATCCAAACGATAGTGAGAATCCGGATTAGCGGTAATGAAAACCGTATCGTTTTCAGCTGCTGAAGTCACACCTGAAACCGAACCGTTTTCAGCAGAAGCGTAATTGATTTGATACATGACTGGCGAATAGTAGAAATGTAAGCCAGACATTTCATAGCCATTGTCTTCCCAAATAGGAGTGCAAGCTCCTGTTTCAGGATCCACTTCAAGGAAACTGTAACCTTCGTTAGAGGCTTGCCACCAGTAAAGAATGCCATTGTCGCGATCAAATGACATTGACTGAGTGTAGTGTGTCTTGTAGCCAGTGTTACCCAGCAGCAAGACATTCCAAGTAGTGGTGTTGATGTGATAAAAATCAGCAGTTGACAAGCCATAGGTGTTGACTACACCATAAAGTTCGCCCTCTGCATCCGAGGCTAAGGCAATCCAGTTGTTTGAACCAACTGAACCTGAGTTTACAGCAGTAGCAGTGCCCGTGCTCAGATCGATTTCGTAAATAACGCCAAGACTTAAACCATACATTTTCTTTGCCATACGGTCATAAGTCAATTCTGTCATACCTACATTCACGGAGTTTTCAGCAAGAATCGATCCGTCAGTCGGGTCGAGTTTGCAGAATCTACCATCCGATGTATAGGCATAGACGTAATAGGTTGTGGAATTGAGAGGAACTAATTCAGCGGAAGTGAAATAGAAACCACTATAGGATTCCACATCTTGAAGAGAGAGGCTTGCTGATGTAACGTCAAAGCCATAGTAGTAGCCATCGGTTCCCGAAGGCACCAGCATACCATAGCCAAGATCAGAAGCGGCTCTCGTGTTCATCCCAACAGACCTTGGAAGGTTCCTCGCGACAGGACTTCTTCCATAAGACTGTTCAAGATTTCCATCACCTAACTGAGCCATTGAAGCAAATGGCAATAGGCAGATGAGACTGATGAAAAGAAGAACTTTCTTCATAGTTGAAAAATTTAATGAATAATTAATTAATTTAATGTGTCATATTCAAATATTAGAAGAGGGAGGTGTAGACACCTCCCCTTTTGCAATTATCGGACAACGACAACATTCTTCACAGCCATTCCACCTTCAGCCAAAATCCTGAAAATGTAATTACCTGGAACGAATGAGGTCACGTCAACCACATAACGATCAGAATCAACATCGTCAACTAACATGACAAGCTGTCCTACCGAATTGTAAACTTCAATACGATTAATCGAAGGACCTTCGATGGTGACATCATATTGAGCAGGGACAGGATAAGCCGAATAGTTGCTTTCGTCAAATTCGTTAATGCCAAGTGTGCCGTAAGCGGCAGTCACAACGCAACCATACTGAGTAGCCAATCTCACGTCAGAGAGTGTGGCACCGTTCAAGTTAAGGACATCATAAATGCCAGCTTCAATTTCACCATTCAGGTTGTAAACCAGCATCACATATTGTCCGTTGACCCAATTGCCTGCGACTGAGAATCCGGCCATTGTCGAAGTCACTTCAGGTTGTTCTGACAGAACGAATTGGAAGCCTGAAAGAGCTACTGGAGCATCGAAGTAAAGGACTCCGTCGATGATGTCATAATTGGCGATTTCATCACCACACTCTGACTTGGCTCCGATAATGATGGAATTAGTTCCTGTGACATCGGCAATGTCAATGATTTCATCGCCATTGTAGTCTGCATTTTCAGCCACAAATGGCTGTGGATCGTGGCCTAAGATATGGTTGATTATCATCAACACGTCGATAATATTCACCTCACCGTCATTGTTTGCATCACCGACACCATCATCAGCGACAAAGACAGCGCCAACAGTAACATCAGATGCCGGCATATTGAATTGCATTGAAGTCATGTCAATTTCGGTCTTGTCATTTGGATTTGTGGTGTAATAATACAGGCTGTTAAGATGATAATTATACTGGGCTTCAACGGCCAATGTGATAATCTCATCATAAGTAGAGGTCATTGGATCTGCTGTTACCATTCCGTGAATCATCTCAGGATCAATCGTAATGGTGTAATAAGCGATTTCGAAATTGGCGACCAAATTTCTGTCTTGATTGACGACAAAGCTATATTCACTATCAGTTGAAACAGCGACACCGTCTTCAGTCCAGTTGACGAACTCATAGCCAAGTTCTGGTGTAGCAATCAAAGTTGCTGTTTCGCCATAATTATATTCTCCTGCACCTGAAACAGAACCATATTCTTCTGGATTAGCAACTGCCGCAATTTCGAATGAAACTGAATATTCAAAATTAGCGGTAAGTTCTCTACCAGATTCCACAATGAAACTGTATTCGGCATTAGTTGAAACTTCTTCGCCGTCTTCCGTCCAATTGATGAACAAATAACCTTCTTCAGCAATGGCATTCAATGTGGCTGTTTCGCCATAATGATATTCGCCAGCACCTTCAATTGCACCACCTTCGATTGGATTAGCAATTGCATAAATCATATAGGAATCAGGTGTATAAGCAACCGTAACCTCGACATCTTCGGCTGGCATTGTGCCTTCAACAACTAACTGGTCGGCCGTGTAGCCTTCAACAACTGGTGATTCAACTGAGTAAGAATCGCCATAGGCAACCGTTCCGGTGTAATCTTCCTCTTCTTCAGGTGTGCCGACATAGTGGATGGTCAGGTTATAGCTGTTCACGGTGTAAGTAACAGTAACCTCGACATCTTCAGCAGGCATTGTGCCTTCAACGACTAACTGGTCGGCCGTGTAGCCTTCAATAATTGGTGATTCAACTGAATAGTCGGTACCATAGGCAACCGTTCCAGTGTAATCTTCCTCTTCTTCAGGTGTGCCGACATAGTGGATGGTCAGG
>JAZQPN010000498.1:0-6972 GCA_045628585.1 Bacteroidales bacterium
AGAAATGTCTCCCAAGCTGGCGAAAGGGTGTAGGGGAACTCATTCTTGAAATCATTAGGATTGTATATTTCAGGAATCTGACCGAGGTAATTGTCCATCAACGAGCTGTTAGGATTGAAGCCCGATGCAAAGGCCTTGCTGTTGAAGTCGTTGGTGCGGGTTAGGCTAATGCCAAATTGCTTGAATCGGAAACCGCCGGAATTACTCGTTTCTTCTGCATGGATAAGACCAAGGTTGGGAATGTTCATTCCGACATTGTTTTGGATGTCCGTGCTGTTGCCGTAATAGGTGGAATGGCTCTGGTTGTTGGTCAGTCCTGTGCTGAAAGTCAGTTCGTTGCTGCGGTAAACACCCATGCCGGCAGGATTGATGCTGATGGCTGTCATGTCGGCCCCGATGGCTCCCATGGCGCCACCTAAGGCCATCGATTTTGCTGTGCCTTGGTAGAAAACCTGCGAAAACTGCATGGCATCATCTGTACTCTGTCCGAAAGCCGCGATGGCCGTAAAAACTGCCGCTATTAAAAATAAGGTGTGTTTCATAGTTCTAAAATTCAAAAAGACTACCCTTGCGGCTGCAAAGGTAGTCTTTTATCGGTTATTCTTATCAATTTAATTACAAACTATTTATCTTCTTCCGCCGCCGCTGCGACCGCCGCCGCCACCGCTATGGCTTCCGCTGCTGGAACTTGAGCCACGGCTGCCTCCGCTATAGCTTGAACCTGAGCTGCGGCCAGAACTTGAGCTTGAACTGCGGCTGCTGCCTGAGTAGGATGAACTTCTCGATGAACTGCTGCTCCTGTTGTAGCCACTTGAGGAAGAACGGTTGCTGCCTGAATTGTAGCTCGATCTGCCTGAGCTGCTTGATGATGAGCGGCTGCTCGATTGTGGACGCACATATTCTGAACTTGAGCGTGATGGACGGCTGTTGCTTGGTGAGGTGTACGACTGACGGTTGCTGCTACTGCTGCTTGGACGTGCGTTGCTGCCTTGTGTCGGACGTGAGGATGCCGATGGACGTGAACCTGACACACTTGTCGTTGGACGGCTTGTCGTGCTTGGTCTTCCGGAAACGCCTGCAGTTGGCCTTGTCGTTGTGCTGCCGACACCTGTTCTGCCTGAAGAACTGCCAGCTGTCGGTCTGCCCGAGACGCTTGCCTGGCTTCTGTTGTTGGGCTGCTGTTGAGTACGGTAGCTCATTGAACCGGGGGTGTTGCTGCCGCTGTGTCTGACGCTTGCAACATAGCTGCTCATGCCGCCGCCGGAATAATGAGGATGGTAGCCATGTCCGTGATAATGCGGGTGGTGCCAGCCGTAGTCATACCAACCCCAAGCGTAATAAGGACGATAGTATGGATAATACCAGTTCCAATAGTATGGGTGATAGAATGGATCCCAGTAGATGGAAAAGTATGGTCTGACTGACCAATACCAAGGATCGTAGTCATTGATGTAAATGTATGTGTCGCCGCTGCCGCTACTGGTGTAATAGTCGTCGTAATAGTCGACGTTCTTTGAGGCTGATGAACCGAAACGCTTGATGCGGGCTGCATAGTCGGCATCATAGTAGGTCTCGGTCGTGGTGTAGACAACGCCGTTGGTGTCGGTAACGGTTTCGGTGGTCTGATAGACAGGGTCGGCATCCGAAACGTAATTTTTGCTGTCGGAATAGTACTTCTGATAGTCGTATTCCGAATTCTTGCTGATGCTTGAATTGACGTAAGAGCCATTGCCTGAACTGACTAACTTGCCGTTGTCAGTGTTGTAGGGCGAATAATACACATCGTCTTGCACAAGGTTTTTCTTCCCCGAGCAGCTCACGAAAACGAGCATTGCAAGCACTGGAATTAATCTGTAGATTTTCATTTTATTGACTTTTATTTATTGTTACCTATTTTTATTACTTTTGCAGTCGCAAATTTAGATAAAAATATACAAATACTATACCAAAATGGCAAAAGAATTAACGACTCGCGAAGAAAATTATTCGCAATGGTACAACGACCTCGTGGTCAAGGCTGATTTGGCTGAACAATCGGCTGTTAGAGGCTGTATGGTAATCAAACCTTACGGCTACGCAATTTGGGAATTCATGCATGATGCCCTCGACAAGATGTTCAAGGAAACGGGCCATGTCAACGCTTATTTCCCGCTGTTTATCCCTAAGAGTTTCTTCAGCCGTGAAGCCGATCACGTTGAAGGTTTTGCTAAGGAATGTGCCGTGGTGACTCACCATCGCCTGATGAATGACCCGAATGGCAATGGCGTCGTGGTCGACCCATCTGCTAAGCTGGAAGAGGAACTTATCGTTCGCCCGACTTCCGAAACCATCATCTGGGACACTTACCGCAACTGGATTAAGAGTTACCGCGACCTTCCGATTCTCTGCAATCAGTGGGCTAACGTGGTGCGTTGGGAAATGCGTACCCGCCTGTTCCTCCGCACGGCTGAGTTCCTTTGGCAGGAAGGCCATACGGCTCACGCTACCATGGAAGAGGCCGAAATCGAGGCAAAGAAAATGCTGGGCGTTTACACCGAGTTTGCCGAAAAGTGGCTGGCAATTCCTGTCTATCAGGGCGTTAAGTCGGCTAATGAGCGTTTTGCTGGTGCTTTGAATACCTATTGCATCGAAGCCATGATGCAGGATGGCAAGGCTTTGCAGGCTGGCACGTCTCACTTCCTGGGTCAGAATTTCGCTAAGGCTTTCGATGTGAAGTTCCTCAACAAGGAAAACAAACTGGAATATGTTTGGGCTACGTCATGGGGCGTTTCAACTCGTCTGATGGGTGCGCTCATCATGTCACATTCCGATGATGATGGCCTTGTGCTGCCTCCAAAAATCGCTCCTATTCAGGTCGTTATCGTCCCGATTTACAAGACTGATGAAGAACGTGAAAAGGTCAACAGCCGTTGCCTCGAAATCAAGGCTCAGCTGGAAGCCAAGGGCTTGCGCGTGAAATATGACGACCGCGACACTCAGAAACCTGGCTTCAAGTTCCACGAGTGGGAACTCAAGGGCGTTCCGGTACGTCTGGCAGTCGGTCCTCGCGATGTGGAAAACGGCACCGTCGAACTGGCTCGCCGCGATACCATGACCAAGGAATCGGTTGCTTTCGCTGGCATCGATGCTCATGTCGTCGAACTGATGGATGTCATTCAGGTCAACCTTTATCAGAAGGCTTTGACTTACCGCAACGAACACACTTTCGATGTCAACACTTGGGACGAATTCAAGGCTCAGGTCGAAAAGGGTGGCTTTGTTCATGCTTTCTGGGATGGCACCACCGAAACCGAACTGAAGATCAAGGAAGAGACCAAGGCTACCTTGCGTTTCATCCCGTTGGATGTCAAGGAAGAAGAAGGCGTCGACGTGTATTCCGGCAAACCGGCCAAGATGCGCGTTTATTTCGCCAAGGCTTACTAAGGTCTTGCAATTCATTCATAAAAGGGAATCCGCTTGAGCAATCAGGCGGATTTCTTATTCAAGGGGTATTATTTGCCCATCGCCGTGGATATGCCTTTCGATGTAAGGGTGACCTTTGTAATACACATTGCCGATGCTGCCGATTTCCACTTTAAGTTGGGTCCTTGCCCAAACGTAAGCATCGTTGGTGGCATTCGACTGGAGCGAAATGATGTTCGTATTCAGGTCTCTGGCATCATATTTCCCGTAACTTCTTAAAAGGTGTTCGGCATAACCTGCATTTCCTTTCAGGGTTACGAATGACGTTCCGTTGGAGAAACTGCTTTTCAGTATGTCGCAATTGAATGTCAAGTCGATGTCGCCGCAGCCTTCGAGGATGTTTAGCGTGAAGGTCATTTTTTTCAACACGGTGGAATCGTTTCCGTTGATGTCTTTCAATGTGTCGAAGACGGCAAGGCCTCTCAGCGAATCTCTTGCGATAAGCTTTCCGATGGAAGCGAATTCAATTTTGCCGATGCTGTCGTAGAAGATCTTCATGTTACATTCGTAGTCGAAGCTGCGCAGCCAGTTGAAAGTGTTTTCGTTACGGATGACAAGTGTGCTGTCTTCCACAGTCGCAGTGATGCGGTCAATCAGGTTTTCGGGGCAACTGATTTCGACATGCGGATTGCTGCTTTGAATCAGTTCAACGTCCACATTGTTGTGCATCCTGATGGCGTGAAACCGTTTGTCTAATAGCCGTTCTTGCGTGACAGGTTCGCCGTTTGAAAAGATGTTGCCCGTCTTGCCGCACGAAACCATTATCAGGCTAACGAGGGAAAATAGGAGAACGATGCTGTTTCTTTTCATGTTTCGGAAGGTAATAGTTGTGATTGAAATGGTATCCGATGCCGAGGCTGAGGAAATCGGCCTTGATGTCGTAGGTGGTGAAAGCCAGCGTGGCATACAGGTTGTTGTAGAAATAATAACGCACGGCCAGTTTTTCATGGAAACGCAGGAAGAGCGGTGTCGGTTTTGCGGAGTCCTTGTCGGTGAAATGGAAATCATCGATGCGGCGGCCTACGTTGAACATGAAACTCATCTTGTCGAACATCATCTCGTAGGAAATCAGGAAACCGACTTTCATGAAGTAATATTCCTTGTCCCAATCGGGATGAGTGGCTTTGATGGAATTGTCTTTCAGTACTTCAAGACCTACGCCGAGGCGGTCGCGCTCGTTGAGCTGGAACATGAAATTGAAATCCAGGTCGTGAATGAAAAAATAGTTGTGCGTGCCGTATTGCTGCGATAAGTCCTTGTAACCCAGTGTGTATTGGATGTCGGTGACAAAATGGCGCTTGCCGTCGAATTCAAAAAGGTAGAGTTCGGGCAGCAATCGCTTGTCGATTCGTTCCTCGGGCTTTTTCAGATACCACGAAAATCCTGTCGCGCCACTGAAAATATTGATGCCCATGTTTGGTGTCCGTGTCGAACCGTTCGAGAAGTGCGTCAGCCCAAAGGAGGTGACCCAATGCAGGCGGTTGGTGATGCGCTGGCGGTATTCGAACGACAGGTTGATGGCCGCATTGACGTGCGAGCCAATCGCATAGTTATGGTAGTTTTCCTTCGGGTCAAACTTGTTGGTGAGGTACGACAGGCCGACACCCAGCTTGAAGCCCAAATTGTGGTCTTGGTCGGGAATGATGGGAAAGTTGATGAAAGGGTAGAGGGCGTACACTTGCCCCAATTCCTTCATGACTTCCTTGCTGCCGAAATGCGAATAATAAAAGGTGAACCCGATGGAAGGGTAGTTGTGGACGACTTCCCAACGGTGCTGCCCGTAGGTGTTGCGAAGCAACGAAAACTCGTAGGACGGCGCATGGTCGCTATAACGTGCTAAGGCTGAGTGATATTGGTCGTTCTGGAAATAGAGGTAGCCGTAATGCATCCTGGCCTCAATCTCATAGTTTTTGCCGTTGACCTGTGCCTCCACATTCCGGCTAAAGAAAAGCGAAATCAGGAGCAGGACGGCAGATAAAACGATATGTTGGTTCCAAGTCTTCATTTTAAAGGCGCAAAGATACAAAAATGAACCGAATTGGCTTTCAAAAGCGTCAGATACGTTCAAAAATCACTATTTTTGCACGCCAAAACTCCAAACACTTACCACTTTCAACTTTTAAACTTTTCATTTCAACACGCATCATGGATAAACGAATACAAGCCTTCGAGCGTTTGCTCAACATTGTTGATGAAGTCAGGGCAAAGTGCCCTTGGGACAGCATTCAGACCATCGAAAGCATCCGCCACTTGACCATTGAAGAGACATACGAACTGAGCGAAGCCATCCTCGCCAACGACCTTCAGGATGTGAAAAAGGAACTCGGCGACCTGATGCTTCACATTGCCTTGTATTCGAAAATGGCCGATGAACAGGGTGCTTTCGACATTGCCGATGTGCTCAACGGCATTTCCGAAAAGATGATTGTCCGCCATCCGCATATCTTTGGCAGTGAGCATGTTGAGAATGCTGAGCAGGTGTCGCAGAACTGGGAGAAAATCAAGTTGGAGAAGGAACATAACCGTAGCGTGTTGGGTGGCGTGCCCGATAGCCTTCCGGCTTTGCTCAAGGCCTACAGGATGCAGCAGAAAGCCGCTGGCATTGGCTTCGAATGGCCTGATGCCGACCAAGCATGGGAAAAAGTGGAGGAGGAGAGAGGCGAGTTTTTCGCTGAATTGCAAGACCATAATATTGAAAATGGTAAGGCTGAAGAAGAGTTCGGCGATTTGCTTTTTGCGCTAATCAATTATGGCAGGATGTTAGGAATCAATGCGGAAGATGCTTTAGACAAGACCAACCGCAAGTTCCGCCAGCGTTTCGGTTATGTCGAGCAGAAGGCACGCGAAGACGGTACTGGAGTGCAAAACCTCAGCCTCGATGAGATGCTTCGGCTGTGGACCGAAGCTAAAAACGTATGAAAGGGTTAGAGGTCGTCGGCTAACGAGTTCTTCATGATGCCGATTTTCGAGCCTTCGATGAAGCCGATGATGAGTTTTCGGTCTTCCGAATCAGGAAGGTTTTCCTTGATGTATTGCCCGGATTGCGACACGTTCATGCCGACGCTGTAGATGACACGGTAGATATCCTGAATGGCGTTGATGCGCTCGCGCGAGAAACCGCGGCGCATGAGCCCGATGGAATTGACGCCAGCGTAACAAACGGGGTAACTCGTGCCAGTCTTCACGAAAGGTGGAATGTCTTTGTTGACCATGGCGCCGCCTGAAATCATCACATGGGCGCCGATGCGCGTGAACTGGCTCACCGCGGCCAAACCGCCGAAGATGGCCCAGTCGTCAACGGTGATGTGGCCTGCTAATGTGGCGGCGTTGGCCATGATGACGTTGTCGCCAAGGTAGCAGTCGTGGGCCACATGGGTGAAAGCCATCAGCAGACAGTTCTTACCTACTACGGTCTTGCCCGAAGCGGCAGTGCCTTTGTTTACCGTTGCCGATTCGCGAATGGTGGTGCCATCGCCGATGTAGCAATAGGTGGTCTCGCCTCTGTATTTC
>JAZQPN010000499.1:0-8237 GCA_045628585.1 Bacteroidales bacterium
CAGCGATTGCAACAAATCCGCCGCACCTTGCATGCCCTTGGAAGGGAATTACAAAGCGCATAAATTGGTTATTGCGTAGCAGATTCATCTGTTCCAGCAAAATCCTGATTATAAATCAGTGCAAATCCAGATTGATGTCGATTCAATGTAATGGGATTTTTCTCTGATTAAGGTGCCGCGAACTGTGATTCTATTCGAGAAAATGTCTATTTTTGCAGCAAAATATTGAATAAAAGTATTAACTAAAATTGATTAAAAATGAAAAAGTTGTTTTTCGGATTGCTTTTAGCAGTTATCGTCATGTCGGCGAACACATCTTGCAAGAAAAAAGACGTTACCAAGGCTCCACAGTTATCTGAACTTAAAGGTTTTACTTTTAGGGGAGTGTCTAATGCGCTGAATTTCAGATACGATGGAAAAGATAACGCAGGTAATGATTTGTGGACTTTCACGTTTGGAAAGGATTTTGAGGAAGGCGATTGCGATAGGCTTGAAATCACAAGTTGCATCATGGATTATGTTCCTGGAGCTGATAATCGGGCTACATTAAAATATGAGATTGATTTCAGGTATTTTAACTACATTACCGGATTATACGCATCAACTTATGCGGACGGCAATTTGGAATTGACATTTAAAACCTTCGAGGAAACTATGGGCCTTTTCGATGAATATACTGGCGTTGAAACAGGAATCAGAGATGGCATCAGGGTGTCGAATGTCAATTTTTCGGTTGCTAACTATACCGAGACAGAAGGTGAAGCTGAATAAGCGAATCGTAGAAATGAAATAATGCTAAAAGGTCAATCTCATTCGGGATTGGCCTTTTGTTTTTCTAACTGCGCTCTCCGCCGTTTCAAGGCAGAAAAATCGCGTTTCCATAATTTCTGTCTTTTCTTTCGCCAAAAATTGTTACCTTTGCCAATTCATTTTGAAAACGGCAAATCTTATTTTTTATGAAAACTCGTTTGGCTATACTGCTGACTCTTATTTGTTTTGTTCAGACTGCTTTTGCAGCCATCACTGTCAAGGGAAAAGTGATTGACAACACCACCGGTTCGCCTATGGAATATGCCACGGTGCGTGCTTGTTCGCTGCCTGATTCTACTTTCGTCCAAGGTTGCATTACCGAACCAAATGGTTCGTTTTCAATGCAATTGGAAAAAGGACGTTATGTGCTCGAAATCCAGTTTATGGGCTTTGTTCCGACTTACAAGAACATCACGCTTGATGGGAAAAAGAACCCTTACGATGTGGGTAAAATCGCCCTTTCGCCTGATAGCCAGATGCTGAACGAAGTGAATGTGGTGGCCGAAGTCAGCACTTACGAAATGACTTTGGACAAGCGTGTTTTCAATGTAGGCAAGGATGTCAGCAATTCTGCAGGCAATGCCATTGAGGTTTTGGAAAACATTCCTGCCGTTTCCGTCGATGTGGAAGGCAATGTCAGTCTGCGCGGCGATGAAGGCGTTCGCATTTTAGTCGACGGCAAGGAGTCGGGACTTTCAGGCATGAGCACACAGGATGCTTTGCGTACTTTGCAGGCCGATATGATTGAGCGTGTGGAAGTTATCACAAATCCTTCGGTGCGTTATGATGCCGAAGGTTCGGCGGGTATCATCAATATCGTTTTGAAGAAAGACAAACGCCAAGGTTTCAATGGTGCCTTGAATGTGCGTGGCGGCTATCCTTGGCAATATGGCGCATCATTTACGGGCAATTACCGCCTGAAACGTTGGAATCTGTTCAGCAGCGTGGGCTACAACCATCGCTCCAATCTCGGTGGCGGTGTCAATCTCACCAAACGTTTCGATTCCATCACGCCAACGCATGACACGCTTTTCCAGCAGATTACCAACCAGACGACCGAGCGCACCATGGGCCGTGATGGTGTCAATTTCCGCCTTGGCGCCGATTATTACATCACCGATAATGATATTGTGAGCCTTTCGGGAATGGTGCGTTACGGAAAGAATTTCTCGCATCCGATTGTCAAGTATTCAGATGTTTATCCTCTTGCCGATTCATCATCTTACGATGAGCGTTCCGAAGATTGGTTCGAGACTTCGCCGATGTTTGAGATTTCGGCCACTTACGACAAGACTTTTGAGCGCAAAGGCCGTAGCCTGAAAGCGGAATTGCGTTATTTCCAGGACTTTGAAAATTCAAATTCCGACATTACCGAAAGCCTTTACCAAAGTCCGCAAACGATGGATCATGTCATTTCGCAATTGTTCCAGCAGACCACCGAAAATGAAAGTATGCGCAACCTGCAAGGCACGGTCGATTATGTGCATCCGTTTGCCGAAAAGGCGCAGTGGGAGATTGGCGCAAAATACACCTATCGTGATATTAACAGCATATCAACAGTCTCTGAAAAAGATAGCTTGGGCATTTACAATCCGCTGTCGGATTATTGCTACGACTTTGATTATTACGAACATGTGGCGGCTTTGTACTCGAGTCTTGGTAACGATTGGGGCCGTTGGTCGGCGCAGGTTGGCTTACGTGCCGAACTGACCGACATTTATACGAATCTGAAAGGCTATGCTCACGATGGCACCGATTCCATCAACGGCGGCAAACCTTACATCAACCTGTTCCCGAGCGCGCACATTAACTATTCCTTCAACGAAAACAACCAGTTGCAGGTGAGTTACACGCGCCGCATCCGTCGTCCAGGATTTTGGGAGATGAGCCCGTTCCGTTCGTACAACGACAACCGTAACATTCGCATGGGCAATCCTGCTTTGAGACCTACCTACATGGACAGCTACGAATTGGGTTACATCCATTTCTGGGATCAGACCACCTTCAATTTCACGGCATATTACCGTCATGGTGTTGATACGAGGCGTCATTACACCTACGAGGAAGACGGCGTCTATTACAGCATGCCAATCAATTTCGGGACTTCCAACGATTTCGGCGCAGAGGCCGTGGTGCAGGGACAAATCCTGAAATGGTGGAACCTGAACGGTAATGTCAATTTTTTCCGTTCCTATACCAGTGGCCACATTAACGAAAAGTTTTACGAGACTGAATCGTGGATGTGCTTCGCCCGCCTGATGTCGAAATTCACCATTGTGAAAGGCTTTGATATTCAGCTTACCGCCCACGTCATGGGACCGCATAAGGAACCGCTTGGCATGCGCGACGGCGAATGGTGGCTCGATGTGGCGGCCAGCAAGGAAGTGTTCAAGGGCAACGGCACCATCACTTTCAATGTGCGCGATGTGTTCGGCACGCGCGGTCATGGCGGCGAGTCGTGGGGCGACAACTTCTGGCAATACAGCAACAGCACTTGGAACCGTACTTCCATGTCACTGAATTTCAGTTACCGTATCAACCAGCAGATGGGCAAACGCAACCGTCGTGACATGGATGGCGGCGGCGATGACTACGAAGGTTCGGAAGAAATGTATTGATGGTTTTGGGGACAATTAGGCATTTTGACAACTAGACAATTTGATTTTTGGATTATTTTTCGGAATTAATGACAAAAATCATCCTGAATTTATATGGAAAAATGACAAAAATGCCATTGATTTTATATGGAAAAATGACAAAGTTCTTGTTAGTGTTTTGAAAATGAGTATTTTTGCAGCGTGAAAATATCATTGTCATGCTGTATAGAAAGATAGAACATGAAATTGAGGCATTTTTGAAGTCGGATTCCAACAAGATTCTGCTGGTCGATGGAGCGCGCCAAGTGGGAAAGTCGTTTATTATCCGCCATGTCGGGCAAAGGCTTTTTGAAAATTATGTCGAAATCAATTTGCAGACCGATGCCATTGGTGAACGCCTGTTTGCTGATGTACATACGCTTGCTGATTTTTATTTGCAGCTTGGTGCCATTGGCGGAATGAAGTTGCAGCAGAAGCATAACACATTGGTCTTTTTGGATGAAATCCAGGCTTATCCGCATCTGCTCACGCTGTTGAAATTTCTGAAGGCTGACGACAGATACACTTACGTTGCAAGTGGTTCGCTGCTGGGTGTCACCTTGATGCAGACGCCTTCTATTCCTATCGGAAGCATTAGCATCATGCAAATGTTCCCGCTTGATTTTGAGGAGTTCCTGATTGCCAATGGATTTAGTAATGATGCTATTTCGGCTTTGCGTGAAAAGTTTGAGGCACGCGAGGCCCTGAACGAGTCGTTGCATAACCGCATCATGTCGCTTTTCAGGCGTTATCTTTTGGTTGGCGGTATGCCCGATGCCGTGAATATGTTTTTGGCAGAATCCAATGTTCCGAAAATCAGGGAAATACAGAAGGAAATACGCACCTATTATGCCATGGACGCTTCGCGCTACGATTTGGAACGCAAACTGAAAATCCGTCGCGTGTATGAAATGATTCCTTCCAACCTCGAAAACAAGAAGAAGCGTGTCATCGTGAAGAATATCGAAGGAAAGGTTGGCAAGCAATTCAGTGATTATCAGGATGAATTTGATTATCTGATTAGCTCGGGAATTGCATTGGATGTTACGGCAATATCGAATCCGAAGTTCCCGCTTATCGAGTCGGCGCGTAAAAACCTGCTGAAACTTTACCTGAATGATGTCGGTCTGCTGACGGGCCTGCTTTATGGCGACAATATGAAGCCTATCTTGGACGATGTGCGGAGCATTAATTTAGGCACAGTTTACGAGTCGGTCGTGGCGCAGGAACTGAAGGCGCATGGCCATACGCTTTATTATTACGACAACAAGCAAAATGGCGAAGTCGATTTTATGGTTGATGACTTCCAGTCGCTTTCAGTATTGCCGATAGAAGTCAAGTCAGGCAAGGATTATTCTGTTCATAGTGCCTTGTCGCATTTTATCAGTAATGATGAATATGTTGTGAATCAGGGTCTTGTGTTATATCAGGAAAGGGAATTTAAGTATAGAGGACGGATTTTGTATGTCCCGGTATATTTCGTTATGTTTCTGTGATGAATATGGCTGTGATGTTTTTCAAGCACAAATGTTTTGGCAGCAATTTGCTTTTATGCCCGGAATGAAACGATATAAATTGGAAAAGCCGAAAAGTTGTTTGAATCGATAGGTTGCGAGATTCGGAGGCAGATAAACAATGGTTATGGATGTTTTGGTTAATAAAAGGTCAAATTGTGTATAGTTGCCAAATTTTTTTGTACTTTTGCGCCCTCAAAGCCGTGAAATCCAATGGAGGGCATGGTTTTTGGAAACGCTTCGGAGCTTCGGATACCCGGTGCGGAACAAATGAATAATGTAGAAACAGACAAGAATGAATCAAAAGATGAAACAGATGAAGGAAAACCTTTATGAGGCCCCGAGGACAAATGCGTATGGGATTGAGCTTCAAGGCATCCTGTGCGGGTCGGAAATCATAGGCAACTCGTTGGAGGAAGTCACCATCCAGGAATTCGAATTCCCGTAAGGCCAAAGCGAAACGGAGCGCATTTCCAGGAACATGAGAAACGGAGTATTAACGAAACAAGACATTGATAAAATATGAAGACAAGACACAATACGGTGATCCTGCTGGCGATGGGCGTGCTTCTGGCAGGCCTTCTTTCGTCATGCACTAAGGATAAAATAAACGACGGCAACAACAACGTTAGCGGCGGCACAGGCCGCGGCTTCCGCGCCACAGCCGAAGGCGACGGCAGCAAGACCTATCTCGACGGCACGGCTGTGAAATGGGAAGAAAGCGACATGATCAGCGTGCGCAATAGCACCGGCCCGACAAAAGGCTCCGTCCCCGACGAAGGCGCCACCACATCCAACGGCACGTTCATGTCGGACGAGGTGGGCGACAACTTCTTCACCCCCAACTACACGGCCATCTACCCGACCGTCAGCACAGCCGGCACGGCCAACGCCATAACCTCGTCCACCACGGCCACTTTCGACCTGCCCGCCGAGCAGAGCTACAAGGAAAACTCGTTCGGCGTGAAGGCCATGCCCATGATGGCTCACTCGACTGACGAAGACCTCGAATTCAAGAACGTGCTGGGCGGAGTGGTGTTCCCCCTGACCTATACGCACGACTTGGAGAACTGCACCTATTTGGTGAAGCGCGTGGTCGTCACGTCCAACAACACCGCCGACGTGCTCTGGGGCACCTGCACCACCACCATCAGCGGCGTTGACGACGCGGCCAACCTCAGCAGCTCTGTGACCAACAGCGCAACCGACAAGCACATCATCACGCTCGACTGCGGCGAAGGCGTGCGGCTCATCAAGAACGAATCGATTGACTTCACCATAATGGTGCCTGCCGGCACCCTCGAGAGCGGCTTCACCCTGACGGTCATCGGCGATGTAAGCTATGCCGGCATTACCACCACCAACACGGAACTCTACACGCAGTCTGTTTGGTGGGCTAACGGAATGCATGGTTTCATCGTCCGCAGTCGCCTCAGCAAGGTGAAAACCGCCATCGCAATGCCGCTGACGGGATATGCGGTCAACTATTGGGAATATGGAACAAATAATGAATTGGCTACTCGTAAACAGGTTTCCGATTATCCCGTCGGTTTGGAAGTGACTGAGAATGCAATTGTTATTGAGAATGCACAACTGAAAGATGACGAACCTAACTCTAAATCGATTAGGTTGAAACAAGACCCAACCCAAAACGAAATCTATTTCCTTTATATTTATAATACGCTTCAAACTTATACTTTGATTATTCAATACACTGATTTATCTGGTGGACAAATAGCAGAAGATAAAGTGATTACAGGCATTGAACCTGGAACGCACTGGACAGAAGAGGCAATAGAAATACGGGGGTATATACCACTATACCGTCTTTTGGAATTTGATGTAACTAGAGATGGGATGGTGATTATATTCCCTTATAGAAATAACAGCGTTAGGTAAATAATCCCTGAAGAAATAGCGGGGCATGAACCTTAATATGAAGAGGCGTTGGCACTGACGGCTAACTCAAGGGAGCAGCAGGTTTCCATCTGCTGCTCCTTTTTGTTTGCATTGCGTCGCACGGGTTCGCAGGCAACGCTGTTTCTTCCCAATCGGCCCTACATTTTCCTACAAGGTCAGGTCCTGGCTTGGAATTAATGACAAAATTCTTTGTAAATTTATATGTAAAAATGACAAAACTACATGTAAATTTATATGTAAAAATGACAAGCTGCTTGTTAATATTGTGAAAATGAGTATTTTTGCAGCGTAAAAATATCGTTGTCATGCTGTATAGAAAGATAGAACATGAAATTGAGGCGTTTTTGAAGTCGGATTCCAACAAGATTCTGCTGGTCGATGGGGCGCGACAGGTGGGTAAGTCGTTCATTATCCGTCATGTCGGACAAAGGCTTTTCGAGAATTACATTGAAATCAATTTGCAGACCGATGCCATGGGCGAACGCCTGTTTGCCGATGTGCATACCCTTGCCGATTTTTACCTGCAACTTGGTGCCATCGGCGGAATGCGCTTGCAACAAAAGCACAACACTTTGGTTTTTTTGGATGAGATTCAGGCTTATCCACATCTGCTCACGCTGCTGAAATTTCTGAAGTCGGACGATAGATACACCTATATTGCAAGCGGTTCGTTGCTGGGCGTCACCTTGATGCAGACGCCTTCTATTCCTGTCGGAAGCATTAATGTCAAACAAATGTTTCCACTTGATTTTGAGGAGTTTCTGATTGCCAACGGCTTTAGCAACGATACTATTTCGGCTTTGCGTGATAAGTTTGAGGCGCGTGAGGCTTTGAACGAGTCGCTGCACAACCGTGTCATGTCACTTTTTAGACGTTATCTTTTGACTGGCGGTTTGCCCGATGCTGTGAATATGTTTTTAGAGGAATTTAATATTCCGAAAATCAGGGAAATACAGAAAGAAATCCGCACTTATTATGCCATGGACGCTTCGCGTTACGATTTGGAACGCAAGCTGAAAATCCGCCGTGTGTATGAAATGATTCCTTCCAATCTCGAAAACAAGAAGAAACGCATCATCGTGAAGAATATTGAGGGAAAGGAAGGAAAGCAATTCAGTGACTATCAGGATGAATTTGATTATCTGATTAGTTCTGGGATCGCATTGGATGTTACGGCAATTTCGAACCCCAAGTTTCCGCTTATCGAGTCGGCGCGGAAAAATCTTTTGAAACTCTACCTGAATGATGTCGGTTTGCTGACAGGGCTTCTTTATGGCGACAACCTCAAGCCTATTTTGGACGATGTGCGCAGCATAAATTTGGGCACGGTTTACGAGTCGGTTGTGGCGCAGGAATT
>JAZQPN010000500.1:0-13153 GCA_045628585.1 Bacteroidales bacterium
TCGAAAAGGCATTGGACAAAATTCTCAAGCAGAATCCCGATGCCACGGTTGAGGCATTGATAAAAGAAGCCCTTAAAATATTGTAAATCATCGTATAATGAGATATATAATGAGACGACATATCATTCCGTTTTTCGCCATTGCCCTTCTCCTTTTGGCAGGATTAGGCATTGCCCGAGCCGAACAGCATCGTTACGACAGTCCGTATCTGCTCGGCTTTTACGACGAACCCGACTCCACAAAGGTCATTTATCCCATTCCTACAGGAGGAAGCCCGACCGAAAACCTTTTCAACAAGTCGCCTCTCTATCTCAGCGACCCGGACAACATCACCGAAGAAATCATCTACGACCCGCTGACCGGACAATATACCTTCAAACGCCGTATCGGTGACTTCTATTTCGACGACCCGACCACGATGACGCAGAACGAATACCTTGATTACCAAAGCAAAAAAGGCATTGCCGAGTATTGGAAAGAACGTCGCACCCAAAACGGAAGATCGACCACCAACGGCACTTCCATCATCCCGCCGCTTTATGTGGGTGGCAAAGCTTTTGAAACCATCTTCGGCAGCAACACCATCGACATACGGCCGCAAGGTTCGGTCGACCTCACTTTCGGCATCAAGCACAACTATCGCGCCGACCCTTCGAAGAGCAAGCGTCTGCAGCACACCACCAACTTCGATTTCGACCAGCAAATCCAGCTGAACGTGATGGCAAAGATTGGCGACAAGATCAATTTCAACATCAACAAAAACACCAAGGCCACCTTCAATTTCCAGGACAAGCTCGACCTGAAATACGAAGGCAAGGAAGACGAAATCATACAATTGCTCGAAGCCGGAAACGTCAGTTTCCCGCTTAACAGCACTTTAATCACTGGTACACAACAACTTTTCGGTATCAAGACGAAATTGAAATTCGGCAACACAACCATTTCAGGCATCGTTTCCTATCAGGAAAGTGAATCACAGAACATCACCGTGCAAGGCGGCGCCCAAACCAATGAATTCAAATTCAGCTGCCTTGACTACGAAGAAAACCGGCACTTCTTCCTCAGCCAATATTTCAGAGACCATTACGAAGAAGCGCTTTCAACTTTGCCGACCGTCACATCGAGCGTCAACATTACGAGAATTGAAGTCTGGGTAACCAATACCAACACGGCAACGCAAGATACCCGTAACATACTGGCACTCACCGACCTTGGCGAAGGCCGTCCGCAATGGATTTACAATTCTGAAATCGATCCTGCCAACACCTCAGTCATCTTCCCGCGCAATGCAGCCAACAACCTCCTCACGCGCATGGACACCCTACAGATCCGCAGCATCAGTTCGGTAACAAACTACATGGCAAACGACCCGTTGCGTATTGGCAAAAACGGCTACATGATTGCCGGCCGCGACTTTGAAAAGATTGAAAATGCCCGCCGACTCAGTTCAACAGAATACACCTTAAACTCACAGTTAGGCTTCATCTCCCTGAATATCAACCTCAATTCAAACCAGACTTTGGCTGTCGCCTACCAATACACCATTGTAGGTCAGGACGGCGTTTTCCAAGTCGGTGAATTTTCCGACCAAGGCATCACTACGCCGAAAGTGCTTGTGGCAAAGCTTTTGAGAGGAACCACCGTCAACACGAAGATGCCAATCTGGAACCTGATGATGAAGAACGTATATAACATGCGTGCCTTCCAAATCAGTTCGAACGACTTCATGCTGAACATTTTCTACAACGGCAACAACAGCAGCACCCCTATTGGATACTTCACAGAAGGTCCTGAAAGCGTGCAATACAAGCCACTGCTTCACTTGTTTGGCGTCGACAATCTGTCAACACAAAACAATCCAGTCCCAGGCGGTGATGGCGTATTCGACTTCATCGACCGCGCTGCCACCCAAGGCGGTACCATCAACTCATCAAACGGAAGAATCTATTTCCCTATGCTGGAACCATTTGGCAGCCACATCCGCAACAAGATTTTTCCGAACGACCCTGACCTCGCCAACAAATATGCCTTTGACTCATTGTACACAACGACCAAAACCATCGCCGAACAATATTCCGAAAAAAACAAGTTCACCATCAGCGGCTGGTATTCCTCACAATCGGGCAGCGAAATCAGCCTGAATGCCATGAATGTGGCACAAGGCTCCGTCAACGTGACGGCTGGAGGAGCACAACTTGTTGAGAATGTTGACTATACAGTCGACTACACTTTAGGCCGCGTGACCATCATCAACGAAGGCATCCTCAATTCAGGCACGCCAATCAACATTTCCCTGGAATCCAATTCCGGCTTCAGTGCCATGAGAAAGACTTTCTTAGGTGCCCGTGCCGAGCATGAATTCAGTCCAGACTTCCGCATTGGAGGTACTGTCCTCTATTTGGGCGAAAAATCATACACACAGAAATTCAGTTACGGCGAAGAAGCCATCGCCAATACCATTTATGGTGCCGACATGAGCTATCACACCGATGCCCGCTGGCTCACTTCGTTCATCAACTGGCTGCCTGGCATCAGCACCAAAGCTCCATCACGTATTAATTTCGATGGCGAATTTGCACGCTTCATTCCTGGTCTTTCAAAGTCGGCAAGCGAAAGAGGAACTTCCTACATCGATGATTTCGAGGGCGCCAAGTCAACCATCGACTTGCGTCTGCCAATGGCCTGGAAACTTGCCAGCACGCCTCAGAACCAGACCGACATATTCCCCGAAGCAGCCAGTGGCACAGGCCTCAACTATGGCAAAAACCGCGCAAAATTAGCATGGTACACCATTGACAATTCAGTATTCTACAACTCTAACAACACCTATCGGCCAAATAACATTGACCAGAACGAATTATCAAAAAACAGTGTGCGTCAGGTGCTTGAAACCGAAATTTTCCCAACCAAGGATATTGAGACCGGAACACCGACCAACGTATCGGTTCTCAACTTGGCCTACTATCCTGAAGAACGCGGACCTTACAACTACGATGTCAATTCAACCCAATATTCAGATGGCATTGATGCCGATGGCAAGCTGAACAATCCGGCCAGCCGTTGGGGTGGCATCATGCGCCGAATGGAATCGACCGACTTCGAAGCCACCAACATCGAATACATCGAATTCTGGCTCATGGATCCTTTTGCCGATGAAGAATATCAGAACAATCCTGGCAAGCTTTACATCAACTTGGGCGACATTTCGGAAGACATCTTGCGCGATGGACGCAAATTCTACGAAAACGGCCTGCCTGTTTCTGATGTCGTCGAGAATGTCGACACCACGATATGGGGCCGTGTCCCGACCATGCAAGACCTTGTAGGCACCTTCAACAACGAATCGGATGCCCGTCAGTATCAAGACGTTGGCTTTGACGGTTTGAGAGATTCCGACGAAAGGACTTTCTTTGAAGACACCTATCTTAACATCATCAGGAGCCAATTCGGCGAAGCCTCAGAAGCCTACGCAAAAGCCTATAACGACCCTTCAGGCGACAACTTCCACTTCTACCGCTCAACCGATTGGGACCGTGCCGACGAAACTGAGCACCGCAGCATTTTGAAACGTTACAAAAACTTCAATGGCCCTGACGGCAACTCACCTTCCGATGTCCAGCGCACCGAAAGCTACACCACCAGCAGCACTACCCTACCCGATGCCGAAGACATCAACGACGACAACACCCTGAGCGAATCGGAACGCTACTACCAATATGTCATCGACCTCGACCCAGCCAAGATGCAAACACCTGGCCAGAACCACATTTCAGACATTTTCGAATCCTCCAACGTAGCCTTGCCAAATGGCGAAATAGGAGGAGTAAAATGGTATCAGTTCCGTATCCCAATCAAACAGCCCGACAGGGTCATCGGCCGTATCGACGACTATTCGTCCATCCGCTTCATGAGAATGTTTGTGCGCGAGTTCCAACGTCCTATCGTGTTGCGTTTCGCCACTTTGGACTTGGTCAGAGGCGAATGGAGATCCTATTCGCAAAACATTCAGGCCCCAGGCGAATACCAGCCTAACGACATCGCCAACGAAACCACTTTCGACGTGTCGGCTGTCAATCTCGATGAAAACAGCCGCCGCGATCCCGTTCCATACGTCATTCCTCCTGGGATCCAGCAGGAACAAGTCATCGGGACAACCGCCATCACACGAATCAACGAACAATCACTGCAAATCACAGCCGAAAACCTCGTTGACGGTGACGGACGCGCCATTTACAAAACAACGGATTTTGATTTTCGGCAATACAAATACCTGAAAATGTTCATCCACGCCGAATCAGCAGGCGAAACTTCAGAAGACTTGCAAGATCAGGACATTTCGGTATTTCTACGTTTGGGCTCCGATTTCACTGAAAACTACTACGAATACGAAGTGCCCGTGAAGGTGACACCTTGGGGAACCTCATACACCAACAAGGAAGCCATCTGGCCGGAAATCAACAATATGGAAATCCTTTTGGAAGACCTTGTGGAGGTAAAGGCAAACCGTAACGCCGCCATGAACCAGCCCGGCAGCGATGTGAAACTGAACTACATCTATTCCGAAAAACGCAAAATGGGCAATGACAGCGGCAAAGATTACTACCACACCATCAAAGTCATCGGCAACCCAAGCATCAGCGACGTGCAGGCCATGATGATTGGCATACGCAACCCGAAACGCCAAAACGCAGAAAGCACCGACGACGGCCTGGCAAAAAGCGCCATCGTATGGGTCAACGAATTGCGACTCACCGAGCTTAGCAGCAAGGGAGGCGTGGCCGGCACAGGACGCCTTGAAGCCACTTTAGCTGACTTGGGCAGGGTAACGCTCAGCGGTTCCTATAGTTCGGCTGGCTTCGGAGCCTTAGATAGCGACATTTGCAGCAACGACTTCTCCACCAACTCGTCATTCTCGGTCTCCACCGACTTGGAGTTGGGCAAATTCCTAGAAAACACAGGTCTCAAATTACCAATGCACTTCGACTATGGACAAACAAACATCACGCCGAAATACAACCCCTTCGACCCCGATGTCAAAATGGAAGATGCACTTTCAGCACTGAACACCAATGAAGAACGAAATGCCTTAACATCCACAATCCACGATTTCACGAAATTCAAGAACATCAACTTTATGAACGTGCGCAAGGAACGTGTTCAAAAGAAGACTAAGAAAAACGAAGGTGAAGAGGAAACGAACAAAGCATCAAACAACAGAGATCCTAACAAGAGCATGGGACGCCAAAGAGACATTCCAAAAGTTCACATCTATGACATAGAGAACTTCAACCTGTCATTCTCTTATAACGAGACCTACCAGGAAAGTCCCGACATACAGTATTCTTCCGTCGAAAGCTATCGTGGAAGCCTCGGCTACAACTACTCAGGCAATCCGAAAAACGTGACACCTTTTGCCTCGGCAAAATGGGCTTCCAAACCTGCCTTGCAAATTATCAAGGACATCAACTTCTACTATCTGCCGAAGAGCATCACATTCAACACGGAAATGTATCGCTACTTTTCCGAACGACAAATGCGCAACAAGAGCGGTGGCGACATCATCCTTAACCCGACCTTCTCGAAACAATGGGACTGGGACCGCAATTACCAGCTCAGATACGACCTCACCAGAGCCTTGACACTTGAATACTCAGCCCAGGCAGAAGCCTACATATATGAACCGGCCGGCAAACTGGACAAGAGTTCCAGCGAATACAGTTATCAGCGCGACACCATCAACAACGAACTGAAAAAGCTCGGTTCAATATCACGCTATCAGCAATCCATTTCGGCAAGCTACACATTACCCATCAACAAAATACCGATTTTCAACTGGATTAACGCCAGCGCCAACTACCAAGGCACATATTTCTGGACTGCCTCAGCACAATCGGTGCAAGCCAGATTGGGCAATGAGATTGAGAACACAAACAACATTTCGGCCAACGCAAACCTCGATTTCGCCAAGTTATATAATAAGGTGCCATACTTAAAAAAACTAAGCACGCCAAAACGCAATAACAACAGACAAGGAAAAGACAAAGAGAAAACAGATGGCAAAGAAGATGGCAAGGAGCAAAGCACCGATTCGACCAAAGTACAGAAAAAGACTCAAGTGAATATCGGCAAAATCATTGGCGACAATGCCTTGCGACTTGTAACCATGGTGAAAAAGGTTTCCGGCACCTATTCACAAACCAATGGTCAGGCATTGCCAGGCTTCATGCCTGAAGCACAATGGTTTGGCATGGACAACAAGAATGGATGGGCACCAGGATTCGGATTCTCCTTCGGCAGCCAGAAAGAAATCTACCAGACAGCCATCGACAAAGGATGGCTTACCACCGACTCCATCCTAAGCAGTCCTTACACAAAGAGAAAAACCGAAATCATCAACTACCGCGTTAATGCCGAACCGTTCCAAGGCTTTAAGATTGACGTTACAGGCAACCGCAACTACAGCGAAAACTACCAGCATTATTTCCGAGCAAATCCGATGGGACAATTTGAGATTTTCACTCCAACTTATGGCGGCAACTTCACCATGTCATATTTCATGATGAGAACCTCATTTGCCGGCGAATACAACGACAGTCTGGCCAGCTCCCCTCTGTTCGACAAGCTGCTGAGCAACCGCAAAATCATTGCGGAACGCCTTGCCACCGGAAACGAACAATGGGTAAACCAAGTCAACAACTATGTTTACGACACCACAAGCGGCGAATATTTCCCGCAAGGCTATAATTCGGGCGCAATGGAAGTGCTCATGTATTCCTTCATCTCGGCCTATACGGGAAAAGACGCAAAGACCATTGATCTGAATCCATTCCCGAAAATCCCTCTGCCAAACTGGACACTCACCTATAACGGCCTGACCAATATTCCGGCTATAGGAAAGCTATTCAAGACCGTCAACATCACCCACTCCTACAAGTCGAACTACAGCATCAGCGCATGGGCATCCAACGTTTATTACGACGAACACAACACCATCCAGACCTTTGAAAACTCAAGCAACATCATTCCAAAATACGACATTCAACAGATGGTTGTCAACGAACAGTATCAGCCACTCCTTGGAATCGACATCGGCTTCCAAAATTCAATGACTGCCAACTTCCAGTTCAAGAAATCACGCACTTTGACTTTGAGCTTCACCAACAACCAACTCACCGAAGTGAATGGGCGGGAAATCGTAATCGGAACAGGCTATCGTATCAAGAATCTGTCGTTTACAGTCACATCCCTGAATGGCGACGGCAAAGGCAAGACCATCAAGAACGACCTCGTCCTCAAGCTCGACCTTGGCTTCAAGAAAGACAAGACCATCTTGCGCCGCATTGACGAAAACAACAATCAGGTATCAGCCGGACAGAACAAAATCAACATCTACCTCACCGCCGACTACACCTTCAGCCAGCGCCTGAGCGGACAGTTCTTCATCAAGCACGACATGACCACTCCGTTTGTTTCCAACACCTACAAAAACACACAGACATTCGGCGGCATTTCACTCCGATTCAGCCTCGCACAATAATTTTACGATAAAATGCAGGACATGATTTAAAATTATGTATTTTCGCAGCCAGAACATTAACACTAACAAATTATAAAAATGAACATTCCAACAAACTTAAAGTACACAAACGATGACGAATGGATTCGTCTCGAAGGAGAATTCGCTTACATAGGAATTACCGATTACGCACAGCACGAACTCGGTGACATCACTTTCGTTGATGTTGACCCAGACATCGTTGGCGACAACCTCGATGCAGAAGAAGAATTCGGCGCCATCGAAGCCGTCAAGACAACAGCCGAACTGCTGATGCCTGTCGGCGGCGAAATCGTAGAAGTCAACGAAGAAATCCTCGACGAAGAAAACGCTAAGCTCGTCAACAGCGATCCTTACGGCGCTGCCTGGATCATCAAGATTAAGGTGAACAACGTTGCCGACCTCGACAACCTCCTCGATGCAGCCGCTTACGAAGCAAAGATTGGTTAATGCGCCCGTCTTGAAAAAACTGACAAGAAATATCTACCCGGGACTCTTTTGCGGAATCGTAATACTGATTCTGACAGGGCTTCCGGGTTCTTGTTTTCCACGCGTCAAGCCAGCCATTGGCTTCGACAAAGTGGTTCATGTTGCCATGTATGCCGGATTCGCGTTTCTGTCAATATGGGGCTATCGTGACCAATACATTCAAAAAAGCAACAAAGAAAAACACAAATCACTGATTATCACATTCTTAATAAGCATTTCTTATGGTGCTTTGACAGAAATCATGCAGGAAACCATTTGCTATCAACGCACCGGAAGCGTGTATGATTTCATTGCCGATGTCATCGGAAGCCTGCTCGGAATAGCATTTTTTGCTTTTTTAAAGAAAAAGAAAAATAAAATTGCCATTTAACGCGTTTCGTAAATAAATAATTACTACTTTCGCAACGCAAAAAGTAGCATAAATTTAAAAGACATATAACTATGGAAGAAAAAAAGTCACCAAAAGCAAATCTTGAGAACAAGAAACTGATGTTCATACAGATAGGCTTAATCATCAGCTTAGCAGTAGCATGGGCTGTATTCGAAATGAAGAGTTACGACAAACGCGAAATCGACGAAAGTCTGCTCCGTTCGACTGAAATGTTGGATGAAGAAATGGTGGAAATCACCAAACAAGACGAGCCGAAACCAGAACCTGTGGAAATGCCAAAGCAAACCACTCAACTGGAAATCGTGGAAGACGATGTTGAAGTTGAAGACATCGAAATCAATGCCGACGTTCAGCAGAACGAAGTCATTGAGGAATATGTTGCCCCTGAAATTGAAGAAGAAGAAGTCGTGGAACAGGAAATCTTCCAAATCGTTGAAGAGATGCCTTCTTTCCCAGGCGGCGAACAGAAACTTCTTGAATATGTGGCCAAGAACGTGAAATACCCACAGATTGCCCGTGAAAGCGGCATCAAGGGCCGTGTGTTTATCAGCTTCGTTGTCGAACCTGACGGTTCAGTCTCTAACGTCAAAGTGCTCCGTGGTATCGGTGGCGGCTGCGACGAAGAAGCTATGCGCGTTGTCAAATCAATGCCTAAGTGGAAGCCTGGCAAACAGCGCGGTAAGGCCGTGCGTGTTTCCTACATGCTGCCTGTAAACTTCCAGCTGCAATAAACAGCGGAAACAAGTTTGTCCAAAACACAAAAAGGCGCACTTTATTGAGTGCGCCTTTTTTCGTAATCAAAAAAAAGCAATGTAGCTATCACGCCTTGAGATTACACAAAGATGACAAACGCAACTTGTAGTGTGTCACAAAAAAAACAGAAAAGGGATACTTCCGTATCCCTTTTCTCATATTAAGCTCATTATCAATTATTCAAAAGACTTGATAGCTTCCTGGATGCGGCTGATGGCATCGCGGAGTTCCTCTTCGGTGATGACCAACGGAGGAGCGAAACGGATGATGTGCTGGTGGGTTGGCTTAGCCAGAACACCGAGGTCACGCATCTTGAGACAAACGTCCCAAGCTTCCTTGCCATTGGTAGGTTTAATGATGATGGCGTTCAACAGGCCTTTACCACGGACCTTTTCAATCATTGGGCTCTTGAACTTGGACATTTCGTCGCGGAAAATCTTGCCGAGATATTCAGCCTTTTCCATCAGGTTTTCTTCCTTGATGACTTCAAGGGCAGCCATACTGACTTGAGCAGCAACCGGGTTGCCGCCGAAGGTTGAACCGTGTTCGCCTGGCTTAATGTTCAGCATGATGTCGTCGTCGGCCAAAACTGCTGAAACCGGCACCACACCGCCACCGAGGGCCTTACCCAAAATCAGGATGTCTGGACGGACGCCTTCATGGTCGCAAGCCAACATCTTGCCTGTACGGGCAATACCGCACTGCACTTCGTCGGCCATGAACAAAACGTTGTACTTCTTGCAGATGTCGTAACATTTCTTCAGGTAGCCTTCATCCGGAACGTAAACGCCAGCTTCGCCTTGAATTGGTTCGAGGAGGAAACCGGCGACTTTCTTGCCGTGTTCAGCGAGAACCTTTTCGAGAGCATCTGGATCGTTGTATGGGATGCGGATGAAACCAGGAGTCATAGGGCCATAGTTGGCGTATGATTCAGGGTCGTTACTCATGGTGATGATGGTAATGGTGCGGCCGTGGAAGTTGCCTTCGCAGCAAACAATCATCACTTCATCATTCGGAATGCCTTTGCAGACAACGCCCCAACGACGGGCCAGCTTCAGACCGGTTTCGTCGGCTTCGGCACCTGAGTTCATTGGCAGAACCTTATCGTAGCCGAAATATTCGGTGACGTATTTTTCCCACGAACCGAGAGGATACTGATGAACAGATGCTCCTTCAGATGATTTCGGCTAATGATGTGACGGGTGCCGTAGCCATGCTGTCGGGTGAAAGCAACGAAAGTGTGTTGCAAGCCTATAATGATTTTTCGGTGGCTTTCCCGATGACGGAAACCGAAATGAATGTTGCCGGAATTGAAATGGCCGACGAAATGGATGTTCTTGACAATGGTGCCGTTGAGCAAGTCTCCGATTCCATAAGGAATAACATCCTGATTTTGCAAACCTATACCAAGTTGTTTGAAAGCGAGTTCTCGGCTTCGAATGCCAAATATGCCAAGTCGTGCTTATATTTAGGACTGATTTACAAGAAGATCGGTTTCAATGAAGCTTCAGCGAAATACTTGACAAGGGCGCAGAAAATGTATGAGATGCTGAAAGAACTGGGCAATGATTGCAAAAAGGAATTGGAGACTATCAGAAAAAATTTGGAATAGAAAGTCTTGATACGAAAAGGTAACTGTTTTTTTGCATTTGCCGGACTCAAGTTTGTGGAATAGCCAATCTATTGTGATGCCATTCAATAAATACTCAGATATGAAGCATGTATGTCTTTTTACTTCTTTGATTTTGTGTTTCCTGCTCTCATCAAGTGTCTTGGCGCAAAGCAAGGACCAGATAACGGGTAATGCCAGGATTATGAAAAGGATTATGGCCGAAAGCGACCGCTATTCCTTTGCTTCCGCATCAGACGACACTTTAGATGTGGCAGTCAGTCATGCGGTGCAGTTGCTGGCAGGCCAGATTTCCACCAACGTCAAAGTGACTTCGGAGCATTCCCTCAGCTCAATGACCAAGGACAAGCAATTGTTTGAGTCGGAGATGTTCCGTCAGGTTGCCAACACGTTTACCAATGTGAACCTAAAAGACTATCATGTTCTCACGGTTGGTGCTCCAACAAAAAAGAAAAACGAATACACAGCCTTTGTCTATATCGGCAACGACAAAGTCGAGGAGATTGTCAGGGAGATTCAAGAGAAGGAAAAAGCTGCCGTTGCGGAAAAAGCAAGGATTCTGGCTAAGGACATCCAGTTCTATTACGACGAAGGCTGCCGCTCATTGCAGGATCTCCGCATCGGCGATGCCTTGAAATATTTCTATTGGGGTGCGGCTCTCTCTTCAGGAACCGAAATGGCCATTAAGGACGAAGGTGTGATTATGACCGCCCATCCGCTTTTCGATGCGCTCATCGACAGGACCATGAACAATATCATTGTCCAGGCCGGTTGTCTGCAAACGAAAAAAGTAAACGATTTCCAGACAACTCATAATGTTCAGCTTGCGTTTTTCTTTAAGGATGGCGATGAACTGGAAAAAATCACCAATCTTGATTTCAGCTATCACGACGGCAACACCTATCTCACCGGAGCCCGTGTCCGCGATGGTGTCAGTATGATAGAATTGAATTATCCTCTTGATGAAATTTCGGTGTGCTGCACCTATCAGTATGGAGAAAACGAAACCCCTTCGGATGTCGCTGAAAGAATCAGGTCGGTCAAGATGCGCAGCTATTCTTCGGCTTATAAGACGGCACGGATTGACAAGAACGCAAAGCCAGTGCCGATGTTGGCTCAAGTGCAGGATAAGGATGAGTCGTTGACAAGAAGTGTGGAAAATGTAGATGATGCCGAGACCCTATCCGACACCGTGGCAGACGACTACAGTGCATTGAAGGCCATTGTCGATGATATAGTGGATGCGATTGAGCAGAAGCAGTATTACAAGGTGAGATATGATTTTACCGAAGAAGGCTACGACTGCTTTTGCAAACTGGTTGCCAACGGAGAGGCTTCCGTCATCGATGTGCCGGAACTGACTTTCATCAAGTTCGGCAATCTGACCCTTTGCAGGAGCATCACCATGCTGTTCAGGTATCGTGGCAACAAGCAGTTTGTCGAAAATGTCACTTTCCGATTCAATAAAGATGGACTTATCGAATCGCTCGCCTATACGCTTTCGGAAGTGGCGCAGAAAGCCATCCTTGACAATGATGACTGGAAACGCGAATCAAAACTGACCCTACTCTCTTTTATGGAAGACTACCAGACAGCTTACGCCTTGCGCAGAATCGATTATCTGGAACGTATCTTTTCCGAAAATGCGCTCATCATTTCGGGCTACAAGGTGATGAAAAAGGAGCACTCCGACGGCATCTGCCTACATGGTTATACAAGATATGACACCTTGAACAAGGCACAGTGTATGAATAGGCTCGGAAGACAGTTCAAGACAAAGGAATATATCAACCTGAATTTCACCGACACCGATTTCAAGCAGGCTTTCAACGTGGAGGATTTCTTTGGCATCAGGGTGAGGCAGGAATATTTTTCCAGCAACTATGGCGATGTAGGTTATCTTTTCCTGCTTGTTGACCTTAGAGGTGAAGACCCGATCATTCATGTGAGGGCTTGGCAGGACGATAAGGTGGACATCAAGAAACTGTTTGACTTGAAAGATGTGTATTAAGAGGTGAATGGTGATGGGTGACGGGTGATTTTGACATTTTGACGTTTTGACATTTTGACACTTTGACGCTTTGACACTTTGGACATTTTGACGCTTTGACACTTTGGACATTTTGACGTTTTGACACTTTGGACGCTTTGACACTTGGACACTTTGACACTTGGACATATAGGTCTTTTGAACAACATTTTAACTGAAAAACCGACAACGGAAAATACTGAGAAATGAGAAAATACTTTTTCTTTCTATTGGCCTTTTTGGGCTGCTTCTCAATCAGTGAGGCACAAGATTATAAGGTAACTAGGGTTATCCATAACCTGAACG
>JAZQPN010000501.1:0-5591 GCA_045628585.1 Bacteroidales bacterium
GGCAACAATATACAATTTGGCCTTTTTATGACCAAAACGTTCAAAACCCACAAAACCCTTCTCTGTCCACATTTGAATCTCGCAACCGCTCGATTCAAACCAGCCTTTCGGCTTTTTTCAACAAACATCTTTCGTTCTGGGTCTAAAAGAATATTATTGCCTAATTTATATTATTTTTTCAAAAGTCAAAAAACAGTTTTCACAATTTTATCTCAATTCCAATCGCCCTGAACGATTCGGAGGTCTGTTTATTAAATTCAGGCAACAGATTGGTATAGAACCGCACGCCATGAATCAAACCCAAAACATTGGTATTCAAGCTAATTCCAAACTCAATCTTCCACGGATTAAAGACATGGGTAATGTATTCCTGACTGCTTGAATTGCCCCAAGTAGCGGCTTCGCGTGTGAACAGACTGCCTCCAAGACGACGTCCAAAATTGACATCAAGGCCCAATTCGTCGCCGTTTCTCGAAATTTTCCTGTAAAAATTGACAGGAATCGTCAGATAGGTATTCGTAAGAACATTTTGCCTTGCAGGCAGTTGCTCGTCGGCAGCTATCAATCCCATACCGTTTTGCACCACCGGATGCGCCAGACGGCGGATATTCAAATCAAGCTGCAAACCCGTCTGCATCGTCCAGTTTTTACTCAGGTTGAACCCTGTGACTACAGGAACCGACAAGGAAAACACACCGTAACAAGCGTATGGATTGCTGTCGTAGTTTTTCGGTGACTGTCCGAAGCGGTAGCCGCCTTTCAAACCGCCTTTAATCGTGCCATTCCATAAACGTTCATAACCTTTGCACACCGTGAGATGACGGAGCGTGTCATTCTGTTCCCACTTACGTTTCGGATTAACAAATTGTCCATCAGGAATATAAGTATCAAAATAATTCGGTTTTCTTTCCCAAATGTGAAGATTACCATTCAACAGATTTGTGCCGAAACGGAACTTGCAATCGTCCATCCAGACATGCAAATCGTCGCCCGTCAAAGTATCAATCCGCAACTCCACCGCATCCGAAACCTGAATGACAGGCTGGCCAACAGAATGTAAATGGTTGATATGCAGCGACGAAAGTTTTGCAACATCAAAGCTGAAACGTTTTGACCCCACCACATCAATGCTATCAATAAAAACATCGGCCCTTTCATCGACGTAAAGACTTTTCAAGTCAATTTTACCACGCAACTCGACCACTGTCCCTTTAGGCAAAGTGTTGTTTTCCAAAATGGTTAAAGTCTTGCCGGAAAGTTTGCAAAGTTTTGTCTGACTGGCTTTTTCCAGATATTCTTCCGTTGTAACGATGGCAATGCTGCAACAAGTGTCAGCCACTTGATTCAGCACTTTCACCTTCCAGCCCGCCTCAATTTCAAGTTTGTCGAATTTTCCCGAAATGCTTTGCTCAACGGCAATTTCCTCCTGCGCCACGGCAAACAATGCCGCACCAACTGCAAATAATGTCAAAAACAATCGTTTCATAATAAATGTTATTTTATTGTTAATCATGTAAATCCGTATTGATTTCAAAAGCCAACATACAACCTTCGCTGGCAGAATATTGCGGCAAACCGATAGCAGCTTTCCCACCCGAACCAGACTTTTTCCTTCTGTTCACATGCTGGCGGACAGGATTGCTATAAGTGACGAGATTATCCGTGCGAACAACACGACGTTTTGCAGGAACAGGCTGAACATCAACAAATTGCATCGTGTCTGCAAAAACATTTTCCAACTGCGCGACAAGCAATGTGTCATTTTGAACAAGACATTGATTTTCAACAATTTCAAACATTGTCGGCTCTTGAATAGTTTCGTTTTCTTTTTCGACTTGCTGCACAATATTTTGTGCTTCGGCAATCTGCTTTTCCTTGTCGGAATGTTCAATGATTTGTGTCTCAACAGGCTCAATCCGAGTCGTTTCCTTCACCTGATTTGAATCCACGGCCATTTCTTTTTTCGGCAAGGTCGAACTTACGATTTCAGATTGTTCCGTTTCAGCTGGTTTTTGCATCATTCTGAAAGTCAACAGCAATAACGCGCAAGCCGCTGCACCAATGGCGGTTTTCAGCCACAATGGAATCGTTTTCCGCTGCATTTCCTTTGCTGCAAGGTCATCTATCAAGTCATTGATTTGCTTTTTCTGCCGCTGATCTCGGCCATATTCTTCCAAAACATCAAGCAGTTCCTTGACTTCTTTTTCCATATTATTTCCCTCGTTCATAGTCATTTAGTTTTCCCATTGTTTCCCTGATTGATTTGTAGGCACGCGAAAAAATCGCATACAGATTTGTGCTACTGACATTCAAAACCTTTTCGATTTCGCGATTCGGCAAATCATCCTCATATTTCATAAGAATCGCCTTACGCTGCTTCTCCGGCAACAGGTCGATCACCCTGCGAGCCTTCCGATAGCGTTCTTCAAGATTCTCATCGGCCGATTGCTCTTCCATCATAAGCACCTTTTCGTCAATCGGTTCCGATGGCCGCTGCTGCCGCAAAATGTCGACACAACGGCATTTCACTACCGTAATGCAAAGAGCCTCTTTTTTTTCGGCACGCTCCAAATCTTCCTTTTTGTTCCAAAGATTTATCACAGCTTCCTGCACGGCATCGGCAGCCAAATCATTGTCGTTCAACATGCTTTCAGCCAAACGCCTCATGGAGGAATGATGTGTCAGGATAATATCTTTAAACTCTTCGACGGTCATTTTTTCTGATTGACTTTCACTTAGTAATCGTGAAAAAATGGAAAATCTTACATTTATCAACACTTTTTTATTTTGTTGATAACTTTCGGCACAAAACGGCAATAATCCGAACTATTTTGCGTACTTTTGTAGGCTTAAATCAGAATAAGAAGACAAACAATATATGGGTAAGATTATTGCAATAGCAAACCAAAAAGGCGGTGTGGGAAAGACCACAACGGCCATCAACCTTTCGGCAAGTTTAGCCGTACTCGAACACAAAACGCTGCTCATCGACGCTGACCCTCAGGCCAATGCGACTTCGGGCGTCGGCTTCGACCCAAAGACAGTAGAAACCAGCATCTACGAATGTATCATCGACGGCGTCGACCCGCGCACCGTCATCACCGAGACCGAAACGCCGAATCTTTATCTTCTGCCCGCCCACATCGATTTGGTCGGCGCCGAAATCGAAATGATCAACATGCTGGAACGCGAACAGATGATGAAAAAGGCCTTGGCCGACATCAAAAACGATTACGAGTTCATCATCATCGACTGCTCGCCATCACTTGGCCTCGTGACGGTCAACTCGCTCACGGCTGCCGATTCAGTCATCATTCCCGTACAGTGCGAATATTTCGCCTTGGAAGGTCTCGGCAAGTTACTCAATACCATTAAGATAGTGCAAAACCGCCTCAATCCCGACCTTGACATCGAAGGCATCCTGCTGACCATGTTCGACACACGTCTGCGCCTTTCAAAGCAAGTCGTCGAAGAAGTAAAAATGCACTTCCAGGATATGGTTTTCGACACCATCATCAACCGCAACACGCGTTTGGGCGAAGCACCGAGTTTCGGCAAGACCATCATCATGCACGATGCCGCCAGCATTGGCGCCATCAACTACCTGAACCTTGCCCGCGAAATACTTGACAAAAACAACATTGAAACCAAAAACTAACGCATCATGTCAGATAAAAACAGGAAAGCCATGGGCCGCGGCCTCGATGCCATTTTGGGAAGCCCCGAGACAGACATCACAAGTAAAGACATATCAGGCAATTACGTTGTAGGTGCCGTCGCCGAAATCGACATCAACCTCATCGAGACCAACCCATTTCAGCCAAGAACGGAATTCGACGAGACGGCCTTAAACGAATTGGCCGCCTCCATCAAGGAACAAGGTGTCATTCAGCCCGTTACCGTCCGCAAACTTGGCTACAACAAATATCAGCTCATTTCCGGTGAACGCCGTTTGAGAGCATCGAAACTGGCCGGTTTGTCGAAGATTCCGGTATTCATCCGCGTGGCCAACGACGAGCAGATGCTTGAACTCGCCCTCATCGAAAACATCCACCGCGAAAACCTCAACGCCATCGAGGTTGCCATTTCCTACCAGCGTCTCATCGCCGAATGTAACATGACGCAGGAAGAAGTCAGCGAAAAGGTGGGCAAGAGCCGCAGCGCCGTCGCCAATTTCCTTCGCCTGCTGAAATTGCCGCCAGAAGTGCAAATCGCCATCCGCGACGGCCACATCACGATGGGCCACGCCCGCGCCTTAATCAATATTGAAGACAAGGAACAGCAGCTCAAGCTCTTGCAGAAAATCATCGAAGACGAACTGAGCGTGCGCGAAACCGAAGAAATGGCCGATAAGGCAAAAGAGGCCGGTAAGGACAAAAAGGAAAAGGAAAAGAAACAGACCAATTTCCTGCCAGAAAACTTCAAGAGCAAAATCAAGACGCTGTCGCAAACGCTCAACACCAAGGTTAAGGTCAACCGCAGCCTGACGGGAAAAGGCAGCCTGGTCATCGACTTCAAGGACGAAGCCGAGTTCGACCGCATCATGGAACTGTTCAACAAAAAATAAGACATGGCGCGTCGCAAACTTATACTTTTCGGTTTTGCCTTTCTGTTCGGAATCCTCGACCTGAAAGCTCAAGTCAACGTTTTGGACACTTTAAATCAGAACGATACAGCAAATATCATCATGCCCAAAGTGGCGGATGTTAAAGTTAAAGAAGTCGAAGAACCCGAAGAAATAAAAGTCCCGAAAGCCAAGAAACCACATAGCCCGAAAAAAGCAACCATCATGTCGGCTTGTCTGCCCGGATTAGGTCAGATTTACAACGGCAAATGGTGGAAAGTGCCAATTGTCTATGCCGGAATTGGTGGTTTAGGATACATGTCGTTGAACAATCACTACGAATACATCAGCTGCCTGAACGCTTACAAATACAAAAGCGACCCTGAAGGCTATACCGGCCCGCTGACGCAACATGAGAAAGATTTGGCGGAGCGTTACGGAAAGGAACAACTTCAGACCTACAAGGAATCGTACCGCCATGACTTTGAATTATATACAATCCTTCTTGCAGCTTGGTACGGTCTGAACATCATTGATGCCTGCGTCGACGGACACCTCTATTCATACGACATCAGCGAAGACCTGAGCCTCAGCATCGACCCGATGATTTCAACCGAAAGCACACCTTTCCATCCTGGCGCACCGCTTGCGCAAGCCGGATTATCAATCAAACTGAGTTTTTAACGGTAATTTTAAGTTGAGACAAACATAAACGCCAAACAATGTTGAATTTTTAGACACAAATTTCCATAAATTAATCATGAATTAAACTGAAAAATAGGCGATTATAATTTTCGATTCATTGACGATAATTTGTGTTTAGCGAAGAAAAAAAATAGAAATTTTTGTTTCAAGTTATTTTTAATTCTCACCAAATGAAAATAGCATTATTAGGATATGGCAAAATGGGGCACGAAGTGGAGAAAGCCGCTTTGCAGCGCAACCACCAAATAGTCGTCACCATCGACAACGAACAGGAATGGTCAGAACGCTTCGAGCAATTGAAACAAGCCGATGTCGCCATCGA
>JAZQPN010000502.1:0-2892 GCA_045628585.1 Bacteroidales bacterium
GCATTGTAAAAATAAATCATTCAGTCCATCTGTTTTTGTTCATTTTACACAAATGATATTGCTAAAAAGATGTATTTTTGCAGTCAAATTACCATCAAATCACAATCAATATGTCACAATCTGCTTACACTATACGTTTGGATTCGGAATTAAAGGAACGTTTTGACGAACTCTGCGAAGGATTTGGAATGAGTGCTTCCACCGCCTTCAGCATTTTTGTTCACATGGTTGTCCGAAAAAGAAAAATACCTTTCGAAATCGAAATGACGGAAAAAGAAGAGATTATAGAAAGAGGAAGACGGGCTTTTAGCGAAATCAGGCGACGCGCCGAACAAAACGAATTTCCCGACTTGACATTAGACGAAATCAACGAAGAAATCAATCTGGCGAGAAAAGGAAATTAAGACATGAAAACGATAATTGCCGTTATCGACACGAATGTTCTTGTGTCGGGCATGATTAGCAACAATCCTTCTTCTCCAACAGTTGGAGTACTGAAATGTGTCGATAATAAGACAATTGTTCCATTGTTTTGTGATGAAATTCTTCATGAATACGACATTGTCTTGCACCGAAAGAAATTCAACCTACCTGAAGATGAGATAAATGCCGTGTTAGAAGAAATTGTTGCTTTGGGACTAAGTTCAAGCCGCATTACATCAAACGAGCAATTTCCCGACCCGAAAGATGTTGTCTTTTACGAGATTGCTCTTTCAAAAGAGAACTCATATCTAATCACCGGGAACATCAAGCATTTTCCGAAGGTGGATTTTGTTGTCACTCCTGCGGAAATAATGAAAATCATTGAAGAAAACTCGACGAAATAAACAATCATGGCAAAAGACAAAATAAACAAAACCAACGCCTGCCGTATACTTGACCAGAAAAAGATTGAATATGAACTGGTTCCCTACGAAGTAGATGAAACCGACTTAGGCGCACAGCACATCGCCGACCAGCTCGGCGAAGACATCAACCAAGTGTTCAAGACCTTAGTGCTGAAAGGCGACAAGATTGGCTATTTCGTGTGCGTCATTCCGGGCTGCGACGAAGTCGACCTGAAAAAAACTGCCAAGGCAACCGGCAACAAAAGCTGCGACCTGATTCCGATGAAAGAACTGCTTCCACTGACGGGCTACATCCGTGGCGGCTGCTCGCCCGTGGGCATGAAGAAACCCTTCCCCACTTTCATTCATGAGACTTGCCAACTGTTCGACTACATCTATGTGAGCGCCGGTGTGCGCGGCCTGCAATTCAAGCTGAAACCCGATGATTTGGTTCAGACCGTTGGAATGACTGTTGCAGATTTGACGATGTGAACGAGATTGATTTCACAGAGGCTGACGGAACTCTTATCAACAGGACTTCTGTTTTTTCAGAGCTGATATGCTTTCCACTTAGGTGGAATAGTAAGGTCAAAGTCAGGCACGGTAAGATGAACCGTATCGGGCAAAACACACTGCCGGAACCTTGATTCGTAACGCTCAAGATTAATCACCTGAGAAGTGCTGATGTTGCTTAAACTGGGTCTATAGGTCAAATTGCAGGAAAGAGCGTATCGAAAATGCCAATGTACACTGGGTTTGCGATAGGTTCAAAACTTTGAATGGCAAAATCGGCCATCGGAAGCCGTCTATAGGTCAAATTGCAGGATAGGGCATTCGGTCGCTCCAAGTAAATACTAACTTTACGAGAGTTTCAAAACCCTCAAAATACAGTTAGTATGAACAAGAGCAAATGTCCAGTGTGCGGCTCGTTGCACACGCAGAAAAACGGGAAACGGAAAGGAATCCAGACATTCCGTTGTGGGGATTGCGGCTATCAGTTCCGTAACAGCAGACTGCCAACCGAGGCCAGCCTCTGGAAGCTGTACCAGTCCAACAAGCAGACCGTTTCCGAACTGGCCGAGACTTTTGGCGTAAGCGATTCGACCATCAAGCGCTGCCTGCGCAACGTGTCCATGAAATGGGAACAGCCCATGGTTGAAGGAAGCGGATACGTGCACCTTGATGCCACCTACTGGGGGCACAACTGGGGCGTGATGCTTGGCCTTGACGATGCGGCAGGACTGCCGCTGTATATGGACTTCATCAGGAGCGAGACCAATGCGGACTATGCGAACGCCGTAAGCAGCATCGAAGGACGTGGCTACGTGATAAAAGGCCTTGTCATAGACGGCAGACAAAGCCTGTTCGGTCTGTTCTCCGCGTACAAGATCCAGATGTGCCAGTTCCACATGGTGCAAATCGTGCATCGCTATCTCACTAAGAATCCGAAGCTTAGGGCGGCAAGATCCCTGAAAATGCTTGTCGACGGCCTGACTTCGGCGAAGAAGGAGGACTTCGAGCGCGACTACGGCGGATGGAAGGACGAGTGGCACGACACGCTTGTGCGGCGCACGGTGCTGAAGTCGGGCAAGACACAGTTCACCCACCGTAGGCTGAGGTCTGCCATGCACAGCATAGACTTCTATCTCCCGTATCTTTTCACCTACCAGCGGGAGGATTGCCAGGGGATGCCCAACACCAACAACAAGATTGAGGGTACATTCACCGACCTGAAGAAGAACCTCAACAACCACAGCGGAATGTCCATCGAGAACCGCAAGCGGTTCATAACTGGGTTTTTCTTGGCATTGGAAGGCAATCCAGCATGTCAACAGTAAAGGCCGTCCCCGAACCAGGGGCGGCCTTGTGATGACGTGCCGTCATGCTTCGCAGCCTTATTCCTCACGGAGTTGCTCCCCAGCAGAGCTCCGCTATGCTTCGGACTGCACGGCAAATGTAGGTAAATGATTCCCTCGGCGCTCTTTTTTACAAAACAAAATTTTCCTGCAATTTGACCTATAGAAGCATAACTGCTATTTTTTTCCTGCAATTTGACCTATACGCC
>JAZQPN010000503.1:0-2558 GCA_045628585.1 Bacteroidales bacterium
CGGATGCGCCAGCCTTTCAATTCAACCGTCAACTGGTTTTCACCCTTTTTCACCAGATTGTTTTCGCCGCCAATGCTGAAAGGATGCCTTTTGTGATAGAGTTCAAAACTGCCGTCGGGACGCATCCAGACGAGACTATTATAATAGGTGTGGTCGATTTCCAGCAAAAGTGTGCCGCAAACCACAGCGTTTTTCTCCTTCGCTTTAGTGCGCAGCCAATTCATCGTTTCGCCATCGAGAGGCTCGGCAAATTGCCGTGGGTCGACGGGAAAAGCTGTGGTGAAGGTCTCAGGCAACAAAATCAAGTCGGTGCCTGGCTCCACTTTGTCGAGCAGATTGGAAAAGTTTTCAAGGTTTGCGGCCTTGTCCTCCCAACGGAGGTCAGTTTGTATGTAGGCGATGTTGAGGTCGGTCATGATGTGTTTGTATTTTTGATATTTGACCTTGCAAAATTAGATTTTTATTTGATAAGAGTTCGATTTTCGGGAAAACAATTATATTTGCACCGTAAAACGAAACGAAATATGTAGAAACGTAACGACATATTTCTCAAGGTAATTCTCACGACCTCACAAGCGGATATGAAGTCCGCTATTTTTATGTCATAGTATTAACATAAAAAGACAAAAACATGATTGATGAACAACCATTTGATTGGGGAGACATCCTCAACAAATCAGAAAAGGAGATGGGGCATGCCAACATTGCCATCATCGGAAAAACAGGCGTGGGGAAAAGTACCCTGCTCAATGCTGTATTCTCAGAGAATTTAGCCAAAACTGGTGTTGGACAACCTGTCACTGAACATTGTGAAATGTATTCTAAAAAAGGGTCTTGGATTTCACTTCTTGACACAAAAGGATTTGAATTGGAAAATTACAAAACAATCCTGAATGAACTGAAACAAGAAATTCAGAGAAGGAAAAACAGTTCCCATGCTGACGAACATATTCACGTTGCTTGGTTCTGCATCAATAACAACAGCAACCGAATAGAACCAGCTGAAGTAAACTTCATCAATGAACTGGCAACAGAAATACCTGTTATCGTTGTTTTGACGCAAGGAGAGAAAAAGAAAGACAATACTTTCCTAAACGAAGTAAAAAAATCTGCTGCCCAAGCAAAACAGGTTGTGAAAATATTAGCTCAACCATGTGAAATTGATGAGGGCATAATTATTCCATCTTATGGTCTTGACACATTAGTACAAGTAACAGCAGAATTAATTCCGGAAGCTCAAAAAAAGGCATTTATAGCAGCTCAAAAAGTTGATTTGGAAATGAAGAAAAAGGCGGCCAGAAAAGCTATCACTGTTGCTGTAGCCGCAGGAACGGCAGCATGCGCCATACCTCTTCCTATTGCTGATGCAGCGGCTTTGGCACCAATCGAAATCGGAATGTTGGCTTCCATCAGCCATATCATGGGTTTGGAAACCTCCAAAGCATTTTTATCAACATTGGTTTCCTCAGCCATAGGTGTAATCGGAGCAACATTAATAGGTAAAACTATTGTTTCTTCACTTCTCAAATTAATCCCAGTCGTTGGAACATTTGCAGGTTCAGCAATAGGAGCTGCCACTGCTGGAACTATGATAACTGCAATGGGCGAAGCTTATATTGCTGCAGTTGTCAAGATGCAATCTACAGGCAAGAAATTCAATGCAGAAGACCTTTCTTCTGTCTTCGTAAATGAGCTGAAAAAGAAAAAATGATTCTGTTTAGAATTTGATGATTCTTGAAAGAGAACCCAATACTTTTACAAAACTCTATGGAAAAATCTTGATTTTTCCATAGAGTTTAATCATTTCCAACACAAAAAGCCGCAAAGCGGCACCGATTTTATTTGGCAATAATATACTTTTAGATCCCAGATTGAAGGATATAAGTTGAAAAATGCTGAAAGTCCAGTTTGAATCGAGCGGTTGCGAGATTCAAAAGTGGATGGAGAAAGGTTTTGTGGGTTTTGCCTGTTTTGGTTATAAACAGTTCAAATTGTATATTATTGCCTTTTATTTTGTTTTCGAAACCAAAATGCTTCTGCGCAATCATAATGGAATAAGGCGGGTTCGGAGTGATTCCTTTTATAAACTATTGCCGTCCGCTAAAAAAACATCGCGAAGCTCATAGTAAATTAAATTTCAATGAATTATGATATTTTGCTAAACGGGGGGGTACTTTTCAATAATTTCATAATCATCACAATCTCAATAAAAAGCAAAGAGACTGAAGTGTTGAAAGCTTGACTGGAGAGGGTGCGTGGGCCACGGCGAAATCAAGAGCCTTTGCATTTAGGCGATTGATTCATTGAACGGAGGCGAAATAAAAGCGGGAGCAGCGTCCGCAAAAGACGGACTAAGTCGCTGACATTCACGGAAGGGCGTTTACGTTTGGGATTTGCCCACTACCTGACCTGAAGGCCAGTGACTTGGCTGTTGCCCAATTGCCTTTGTCTCGGCATAGCTCAAGCAAGCTTGGCTCTGCTCTCAACCTACGGCAATTTAGGCCGGCGTGCGTTGGACCGTTGCTTTTCGCCTTGATTTTTTGCAACTTTTGTATCAA
>JAZQPN010000504.1:0-7812 GCA_045628585.1 Bacteroidales bacterium
GAAGGAATAATTTCTATTTTTGCAGTCCATAAAGGGCCCGTAGTTTAATGGATAAAATAAAGGATTCCGGTTCCTTAGCTCAGGGTTCGATTCCCTGCGGGCTCACCACAAAAAAGCCCCGGTCAATTGGCCGAGGCTTTAATATTTTATTCGGAATCAGACGATTATCTTCCAACAGCAATCTTTTGTGTTCTAATCTTACCATTCATCCTGACCTTCACGAAATAATTGCCGGCTGGCAATTGCGACACATCCACGCGCACTTCATTGCCTTCGGCTTTCATGTCGCTGACGACTTGTCCCAAAGTGTTGATAACGGTAATGTGACTGATATTTTCGGCATTAACTGTCAGATAATCAGCGGCGGGATTTGGATAGACATTGACATTCATTTCGTTTTCGCTCACGGCATCGTATTCGAAATCGAAGGTCAAGCCTGATAGTTCATCGCAGTCGCAGATGAATGTAGCTTGGGCCGTCTCCAAATCGATGGAATAGAGCTTGTCACACGAATTGGTGCAATATTGGAAATACATGATGTCGGTATTCGGGTCGATGGCAGCACAGCAGAGATACTGCGAAGCCAAGCCTGTATTGCCGATGCAATAGACATCGCCCGTTTCCTTGTTCACAATCTGGTAAAGATAGCCGTCCATGTCGATGGCATAAAGCGTGCCGCCGCTGGTGCAGGCGATGGCCCAGAAATAGAAACTGGCATAGGTGCGAATCGTGGTAGAATGACCCGTTTCCAAGTCAATTTTACCGAAACCGTTTTCCTGGATGCAATACATGGTACTGGTCGTGTAGTCGTAAGCCATGTCATACCAATAGTGGTTGGTCGACTTCTTTTGTATGATGGAACCATCGTTCAAATCGAACTTGTAGAAAAACATTTGGTCGTTGGTGCCATACATCACGCCATCGACGGCAGCAGAGCCGCCAAAGAAACCATCGGCAGAACTAAGATACTCGATGTTTGAAAAACCATCGGTGAAACGGCAAAGGCCATAATGAATTGTCGTCCAGTCAACATTGGTGCTGAAAAGGTAGCCCGATGAGGTGCTGAACGGATTGACTTGTGCATTGGCCACGCCTACAAAAGCGAGGACCGATAAAATCAAGGATAAAAATACTTTTCTCATTGTTATTTGTGTTTATTCATTTGTTACTATTCAAAATCATACCGCAAAATGAATTTCCTCATTTCGACAGGCTCAACGAGCTGCAAATCAGGTTGCCGAGCTTCGCTCCCTGAGCTTGCCGAAGGGTCGAAGCACCGAACTAATATGTAAACTAAATTTGCTCACCTACTCTCTTAATTGTTTGCAAAAATACAGTTTTTCTCAACTATTACTTACAGAATTGCACCTTCAAATTTCAACAACCACTTTTTCCGTTCCAAACCGCCCGCATAGCCCGTCAAACTGTCATTAGAACCCACTACACGATGGCAAGGAATGATGATGGAAATCGGATTATGGCCTACGGCATTGCCCACAGCACGAGGCGAGACATTACGGTCTAATTCATCCGACAATTGTCGGGCAATGGTTCCGTAAGTACTTGTCTTTCCGTAAGGAATAGAACACAACACCCTCCAAACCGAAAGTTGGAAATCAGTTCCTTGTGGCGACAAAGGCACATTTTCCAACGCTGGTTTTCCACCTGAAAAATAAGCATCCAACCACGATACGGCGTTTCCTAAAACCGGAACAATTTCATGGCAAAAAGTCTCAACTTGAAAGGAAGAACCGAAATAGCGTTGTCCTTCCATCCACAGACCGACAAGTGCCTTTTCATCGGCAGCCAAAGTCAGTTTGCCGATAGGCGACTCATAATCAACGGAATAAAGCATCAATCTTTCTGCTTGTCGGTGATGATGACATCGATGGCGCCTACACCAAACTTGGCGATACTGGCCATGCGGTTTTCGGTATTCTTGTAGTTTTTCAGTTCGTCGATGATAGCGTTTTTCAAGACACCATTGCCAACGCCGTGAATGAATGTCACCTTAGTATATTCCGAAGCGATGGCGCTGTCGAGCATCTTCTTGAAATAATCTGTCTGGATGCGGAACATATCGTGACTTGAAAGGCCCAAAATGTTGTCGACCAATTCGCCAATATGCAAATCCACAGTAGCCTCGCCTGGGGCGGTTCTGTGCTTGTCGATAGGCGATTCCTTCTTCACCAACTCCTTCTTAGCGGCCTGTGAACCAATGCCTTCCTTCATGATTTTGGCAAAATCGCCATCGCCACTCTTCAAGGCAACCAGTTCGGAAAGACAAATCATAACAGCCTTTTCGCCGAGAATGCCCGATGCCGCATAACTGCCTTCCTTGAAGAAACGGCCCGGTCGCAACGAGAAAGGCGCGTTCAACGGAAGCAGCACGTTATCAGACTCTTCCTTGGTAAAGACGGCTTGAACGATACCATTCAGCCAATATTCCAAATCGTCGCGTGAAATGGATTCAATCACGACTTTTTCATGTTTGTCGACCTGACCATAATCCACATTCACAAACTTTTCCTCTTCCTTTATCGTGAAGGTATAAAGCATCTCGTAAGGCGTATGGTTGACGAGCACCACATCCATAGCACCCGTCAGAAGCCACTGCTGTTCGTGCGGTATGAAAGCCAAATAAACGCCCTCTTTTTCAGCTTCTTTCGCAAAACGGCGCAACTCACCCTTGCGGGCTGCATCGGCGCGTTCCTGTTCGAGAAGTTCCTTGGCCTGTACTTCCTTCTGCACATTGTCAACCACCTGCTGCTGGCGCGAGACTTGCGGTTGCGAACGGTAATCTAAGACCAAATCCGTAATCAAGGTCGGGATTTCAAAACCATCCTCGACTTCAACCATAACCATGCGTGTATCAATGATTTTCGTGACTTTACCACCGCCCACTGAGCTGATGAAATTCACTTTATCGCCTACTTTAAATTCTGCCATATCCATAAATATTTTGCTGCAAAAATACACTATTCGGACGAAAAAGCGTATCATTGCATTTTAAAATCCGTTTCATGAAAAAGATTTGCATATTAACGTTTATAATATTGCTGTTTCTGGCATCCTGCAAGCAAGAGCCAAAAGAATCATCCGTTGGCCTCAACATTCATTATTCCATCGACGGAAAAGAACTTGTAACTGATTCATTGTGTTATCAAAACGAAGCAGGCAACCAATTCCTCATCACTGAAATACAATGGTTTATATCCAACATTGAAATCAAGGACGCAGAAGGGAAATGGCTTCCGTTAAACCAAGACGGCCATATCTTTTATCTTGACGAAAACGACAATCTGGCAAAAACATTTGCGTCTCAATTCATTCCCGTCGGACAATATGTCGCCTTGCGTTTCACCTTTGGATTGGATGAAAACGACAACCAGAACGGACTTTTCGTCAATCCGCCTGAGTCCGACATGTTTTGGCCGGAACCGCTTGGCGGCGGCTATCATTACATGAAACTCAACGGCAAGTTGCTTGATGAAAATGGTTGTCTTTCACCTATAAACGTGCATCTCGGCATCGGACAGAACGAAGATTTGACAGAGTTTTACCAAAACTATTTCCAAGTGGAAATTCCTTTTGAAGAGACTTTTCATGTCACGGGCAAAGAACATAACACGCTGCAAATCAATATGGATATCGCCAATTGGTTCCGCAACCCGCACACCTATGATTTCAACGTATGGGGTGGAGCCATCATGCAGAACCAGGCAGCACAGCAAGTGCTGAAAGAAAACGGTCAGGATGTGTTCAGTGTTGAAACAATTTCATGCCTATACGAATGAAAAAATCATTGCTTTTCATAGTATTGATTTCTCTCATTTGCGCCTGCAAGCCGACAAATGAGAAGCCTTACGAGCCTACGCCATACGCCATCGTAACGCCCACCTACTTCCCCACCCGCACCAATGTTCCCGACGATAATCCGATGACCGAAGAAGGCGTTGCTTTGGGCAGAAAGTTATTCTACGACAACAGGTTATGCGGGCGTCAAGACGCATCCGGCATCACCAATTGCGCTTCTTGCCACCATCAGGAAAACGGCTTTGAAAGCGGACACGGCGATATGGGTACACACCATGTCATGCTGCCTTTGATCAACTTAGCTTGGAACACGACGGGCTTAGGTTGGAACGGCGGCGTGGCAAGTCTGGAAGACATGGTTTTGGCAGCAGTGACAGCGGAAAACGAAATCAACGGCGACACGGCACAAATCGTGCAACTGTTGCAATCGACAGAGGAATATCCCGACTTGTTTTTCAAGGCTTTCGGCAGCGAAGAAATCACTTTTATCAACATCGAAAAAGCCATCGCACAATTTGTCAGGAGCCTCGTTTCCTGTGACAGCAAATTCGACCGATACCTGCGTGGCGAGGAGCAACTCACCCAAGAAGAACTGAACGGCTACCTCCTGTTTGTCACGGAAGAAGGTGCCGATTGTTTCCACTGCCACGGTGGAGGCGGCAATGCACTTTTCACAACTAATTTATTCTATAACAACGGCTTGGATAACACCTTCACCGATCCACAAGACCGTTTTTCCATCACCGGCGACCCATCCGACAAAGGGGCCTATAAAGCACCGACATTAAGAAACATCACCTTGACGGGTCCCTATATGCACGACGGACGTTTCCAAACCCTCGACCAAGTCATCGCGTTTTATTCCGACAGCGTGCAATATTCTTCCCAAATCAGTCCGCTAATGCACCATGTCATGCAAGGCGGCGTACGGCTCACCGAAGAAGAGAAAACGCAACTCAAGGCTTTCCTCAACACTTTGACGGACGAGGATTTCATCAACAATCCCAAATACGCGAAACCAGAATGACCACAAGCAAGACCTTTCCTTGGGGCGACACCCGCCGTTTCAACAGCTACAACGCTTATTTCACCAAGCAGTTTGGCAGCCGCGTCCAGAAAATCAGCATCGATGCAGGATTCAGTTGTCCAAACCGCGATAGCAAAATCAGCACCGGTGGCTGCACCTTTTGCAGCAACGATGCCTTCAACCCATCGTATTGCCGTCCCGAAAAGACCATTCGCCAGCAGATTGAAGAAGGCATTGAGTTTCACAAACGCCGTTACCGTCGCGCCAATCAGTATCTGGCTTATTTTCAACCTTATTCCAACACTTACAAGCCACTTGACGAACTGAAAAAGATTTACGGTCAAGCACTCGAAATCCCTGAAATCGCAGGCATCGTCATCGGCACACGCCCCGATTTGATTGACGAAGACATTTTGCAATATCTCGCCGAAATCCAAAAGACGCATTACGTGATTGTGGAATACGGCATCGAAAGCGTTTACGATGCGACCTTGAAACACGTCAACCGCGGCCACGATTTCGCCACAGCGAAACGGGCAGTCGAACTCACCGCTGCCTACAATCTGCCCTGCGGCGGACATTTCATTTTCGGTCTGCCTGGCGAAACCAAGCCAATGATGCTCGATGCAGCCGACATCATTTCACAACTGCCTTTGACGACGGTGAAATTCCATCAGCTGCAAATCTTCAAGAACACGACCATGGCCGATGAATACCTGCAGCACAAGGAAGCTTTTCATCTGTTTGAATTAGAGGAATATATCGACTTCGTCATCGATTTCACCGAACGGTTGAATCCCAATATCGTCATCGAGCGTTTTGCAGGCGAAGTGCCGCCGCGTTACCTCCTTTCCGAGCCTTGGATGAAGCTCCGCTACGACGAAGTGCTGACCCGCATCGAAAAACGCATGGAAGAAAGAGACACATGGCAAGGAAAGTCATATAAAAACGCTATCTTTGCCGACCAAACGAACGCATAATGGCTTATATCAAATCCAACGACCTCTTTGAGCAAATCCCCACCGAGGACATTTACAAACACATCCCCCACCCAATCGTCATCGCCGACCATCTGATGACCCCCGACAACATGGGTGCCATGATTCGCATTTCCGATAACATCGGGGCTTCAGAAATGTGCTTCTTGGGCACGGAATCGAAACACAGTCTGGGCAAGGTGCGCCGTGCCGCCGCTTCAAGCCGCGGCAACATAAAATGGTATTTCACCGAAGAGACGAATCTACGCAACATCGTTCCTGATGGCAAGACCATAGTCGCCATTGAGACTACTGACGACGCCACCTGCATCTACGACACCGAATTGCCCGACGATGTGGCCTTTATCGTAGGCAGCGAGAGCCAAGGTCTCAGCGAAGAATTGTTAAGTCAATGCGACATGGCGGTTTACATCCCCGTTCCAGGCCCCACCCGCTCGCTCAATGTAAGTCACGCCGCAGCCGTAGCACTTTTCGAATGGCAAAGACAAATGATTAAGAAGCACTTATGAAAAACTACCGACATATTTTCTTCGACCTCGACCGCACCCTTTGGGATTTCGATGCCGCCGCAGAAGTGGCCTTTGAGATGATTTACGACCAATACAATCTGAAAGCCTTAGGCATCCCTTCCGCGCACGAATTTCACGAAATCTACCATCCCATCAACGCCAAGATGTGGGAACTTTACCGCGAGGATAAGATCACGAAAGAATTTCTATGTCGCGAGCGTTTCGTCCAGCCGCTTGCCGTTTACGACATTCACGATGTCGAACTTGCCGACAACTTGGGCCGCGATTACGAATACCATTCGCCTCGCATCATCCGCCTCATTCCCGGCACAATGGAACTGCTCGACTATCTGAAGCCGAAATATCATTTACACCTGATTACCAACGGTTTTCAGGAAATCCAGCACACCAAGTTGGGTGGTTCAGGTATGGAACCATATTTCGACACTTTGACTGTTTCGGAAGAAGTCGGCGTAAAGAAACCCAATCCTGAAATTTTCCGTTTCGCGCTTCGCAAAGCCAATGCCACCGCCGAAGAAAGCATTATGATTGGCGACGAGATGGAAGTTGACATCGATGGCGCCCGTGCCGCCGGCATCGACCAAATCTTTTTCAATGCAGCAGGGACAGTTCACGAAGGCAGCACTACCTACGAAGTGAAATCCTTATTGGATATTAAAGGAATCCTATAAAAAGGAATTATTTCAATACACCCAAAACAGTAACCTTGCCACGGGTCTTGTCACCGATTTTCACCTTCACCTCGGTATCAACGGGCAGAAAGACATCAAGACGCGAGCCGAAACGGATCATGCCGAATTCCTCGCCAGCCTGAGCCTCATCGCCAAGTTTCAGTTCACACACGATGCGGCGGGCCAAAAATCCCGCAATCTGACGGAACAAGACTTCCCTACCCTTGCTATCTTTAACGACAATGGTGTTGTGTTCATTATCCGTCGACGATTTCGGATTGAAAGCCACAAGGAACTTGCCCGGATGATATTTATAATAGGTAACTTCGCCATCCATCGGAAACCAATTCACATGCACATTATAAATCGACATGAAAATTGAAATCTGACGGCGTTGTTCATGGAAATATTCATTTTCCATAACAATTTCATTAGCAACAACTTCACCATCAGCAGCCGATAAAACAAAGTTTTCACCCGAAGTAGTCTGACGCTTAAAAGGGACTCTGAAAAACCTAAAAGTCCAACAAATATGGATTATACAATAGGCATAAAGTAAATAATGTGCAACTGATTGGTGATGGAAAAAACAATTCATCAAAATGATTGCAACGACCGCAATCAAGACTGTCACCCAAATGGCTTTTGTTCCTTCCTCGTGAATTCTCTTCATATCAGCAGCAAATAAACAAAAATAAATGGTACGCTGAACAAAATTGAGTCAAAACGGTCCAAAATTCCTCCGTGTCCTGGAATCAAATTGCCAGAAT